>JAKAMV010000865.1 GCA_021812735.1 Chloroflexota bacterium
CACCGTCCCGAGTTCGTCCCCACGGGCGGGGCAACCTGGAGCGGCGGGCTGTCTACGCGGTAGCGCGCCAGTAGCTCCGCGCGGTTCGGAAACGTGACCTCGAAGAACCGGGCGAGCTGGCTCTCCTTGTCGTCGAGGTAGGACGTCAGTGACATGCCTGCTTTGACCTCCAGCTCGCGTGAGTGCACCAGCGGGCGACCTGTCCAACCCTGAGGTCGCGTTGCAAACGATCAACCCGGCCATCGGCGAGGTGACGATACTCCCAGCGCCGCCAGACCGAGCACCCCGTGCCGAAAGATGGCATGTGAAGGGACCCCCTCGGCACAAGCGCAAGCTGTTGCGCTAACAGGAGCGCGAGGAGATCCCGATGACCATCGTAGGCGGCTTCGACGTGCACCGAGCACAGATCACGTTCGACTATCTCGATACCGAGAGCGGCGAGGTGAAGACGGGTGAGATCCGTCCGGCGAGCAGAGCCAACCTGGTGGCGGTTGCGGCGCCTCCACTCTTGTTGGAGACCCCGAAATGAGGTCCTTGCGGTTGATGATTGCGTCCGTCGATTCCGATGCCCGTCATGCGAACGACCCATGCCCCAGCCCCGACTGCGCACGAGCACAGTCAGGCCGGCGATGACCCCGACGGTGTCGTCGAACGGAGCGCCGGCGGGCGCGAGCGGCAGGATGAGCCCGAGACGCGCAGGCGGGATCACCCCACCATGATTGCCGGTGGGACAGCCAACGGCGCGAGGTCAGACCCCTCGGCAGGCTCGGCGCGCTCGGGGACGCTTCGAGGATGGCTGGCACTTGCACGCGACAGGCGCGCGGTGGAATGCTGCCGGCGATGGCCGCTGGAACGCGAACCGCGGCCACGTGGGCGAAGGGATGATCGGTGAAATGGACGGCGTGACCGCCACGCGCCGGGAGGTGCCCGTCAGCGGCCAGAGCGAGCTCGCCCTGGGGAGCCTGCGCGTACTGGCGCACGGCTCGCGCGCGTGGGACGCGACACGACTCGGGACGGCCCTCGGCACGCGAGCGGATCTGCTCGCGGAGGTGCTCGGGCGTCTGGTCGCCATGGGCTGGGTCCGGGCGACGATGCGTTCGGGACGCGTCAGCTACCGCTACGCACAGCCGCGGCCTGAGCCCACGCTGGCCGAGCTGATCGCCGCTATCGACGGCGCCATGGCGGCCGATGATTGCATCCTGGGTCTTGGCACCTGCGCTGGCTTGCGCGGCTCGCCGGTCTGCAGCGGCCACGACGGCTGGCTGCGCCAACTCGGCAGCAGTGCCCTGCTGGCCACCCCGGTGCTGCCCGCCCTGGCGCAGCGAGGCCCGCCGGCCGGCGACCGTGGCAGTCCGTGGCGGAACTGGCTCCGCGACCGTGAGCCACCTGAGTCGGAGGGCCCCCGTCCGGGCGGGCCGCCAGGAGGCCCTACAGGCCCGCGCACCACGCTGCCGAATCCAGAGTCGGCTGATCCCGCCGACGCCTTGGCCGCTCGTGGCGAAGCCACCGCAGAGCACGCGCCGTGATATCTCGCCGGGACCTGCTGCGAGGTGCCGTGGCTGCGGGAACAGCGCTGACCCTGGACGCCTGTGCAGGCGCGCCGGCGCGGACGCTGCTTGGCGCCGCCACCGGTCGCCGCCCCGCCGTTGTGGCTGCGCAGCCGTTGCGAGCGGCGACCACGACCCCCGGAACCGCCGCGCGGGCGACGCGATCCGCCTTCGCGGCACCACCCCTGTTGCGCCGTCGGCGGGAGGTGCCGGTGGCCGCAGAGAACGCCCGGGCAGGCTCGTCGGACTGGTGGGCGGGCACCGGCGGGGATCCGGGGGCGGAGGGGTATCTATCCGTCTCCTCGGTGGCCGCGGGCGAGCAGGCGTCCCTTCATCTACGGAGCGCCACGCCATCGGTGCAGGTGTCGTGGTATCGCCTGGGCTGGTACGGGGGCGTCGGAGGACGACTGGTGCGCGCGGAACGGCTGGGCCCGGCCTGCACACGCAGGGCCCCGATCCCTTCGACTCTGGGCTGTGTGGACGCGAACTTCCCCGTCGCGGGAGACCTGGCCCCCGACGCGGATTGGCCGAGCGGAATGTACCTGGCCGTCCTGCGCTCCGACGCCGGTTCGGCCGGCTACGTCCCCTTCGTCGTACGGCCGAGGATGGCCGCTGATCCCGCGCCGGTCCTGGTGGTGCACGCGGCGGCTACCTGGCAGGCCTACAACTGCTGGGGCGGCAAGTCCCTGTATGCCTACAACAGCTCGGGCGTCCCCATGCCCTGGGGTGCCGCCCAGGCGGCTCAGGTCAGCTTCGATCGGCCCCATGTCCTCGACCAAGGGGCCGGCCTCCTCTTCTACTGGGAGCTCCAGTTCATCCGCTGGCTGGAGCGTCAGGGCCGCGACGTGGAGTACGCGGCCGACGTCGACCTCGTGCTGCACCCCGAGGTGTTCGAGGGCCGTCGGCTGGTCATCTTCCAGGGCCACCACGAGTACTGGTCGCGGGGCATGCGCCAGGCCCTCGAGGCGCTCATGGCGGCGGGCACGAACGTGCTCTTCCTCTCGGCCAACGAACTGTACTGGCAGGTGCGCTTCGACGACTCGCCCCTGGGAGCGGCCCGGCGCATCACCTGCTACAAGCAGGCGGCCGACGCCGATCCGATGCGCCACACCCATCCCGAGCTCACCACTACCCTGTGGCGCGCCCGGCCTGTCTCGGAGCCCGAGGCCCGTGTGGTGGGCCAGATGTATGCCCATGTGGTGGCCCGCCCGGCCGACTGGCAGGTGAGGAACGCGCGCCACTGGCTCTACGAGCACACGGGCTTGCGCGACGGCGATCGGATCGCCAACCTCGTGGGCCAGGAGTACGACACCTTCCGGCCGCAGCTCGCTCCGCCCGGCACCATCCTGCTCGCCCAGGGGTCGGTGGAGCCCGACCATCCCGATCCCGACACCCCGGCCCTGCACACCGCCACGATGTACGTCGCGCCCTCGGGAGCCGTCGTGTTCGCGGCCGGCACGTTCCAGTGGTCCTGGGCCCTCGACGACTTCGGGCGGCGCAGCTGGGCGGGGGTGCGCACGCCCCTGGATCGACGGGTGGGGATCATGACGGCTAACCTGCTCAACCGCCTGGGCGACGGAGTCGTGTAGCGGTAGGGCTCCTACTGACGACCACCGTGGGTTCTCTCTCCTGGCACGGGGACGCTCAAGAAGGACCTCCTTCCGGCGCCGCCCGAGCCGGGGCCCCCCGCCGCACGAAGCAGGCGCCGCGGCGCGGCTACCCGCCCTTATCTGTGAGGGGACCCCCGGTCAATGAGGGGTCCGGTGCATTTCTTCGAGTCACTGCTGGGTCGTGGATGCTGCGGGCATCGGACCGGAGCCGGGGTCAAGGTGGAGCGCCC
>JAKAMV010000866.1 GCA_021812735.1 Chloroflexota bacterium
GACCACATGCCTCGCGCATCACGATCCACCGCCGGCCAGCTCGCGCTCGAGCTGCCAAGCGCGCTGCCGCCACTCGCGCTGGAGCCCGAGTGGAAGGCGCAGGCGCGCCTGTGGGGCCACAGCCTCCACCCGATGTGCTCGTACCTCGCGAGCTTCCCGGCCGCCCTCCCCCATGCCTTCATCGCCCGCTACACCCGCCCCGGCGACGTGGTCCTCGACCCGTTCTCGGGCCGCGGGACGGCGCCGCTCCA
Source organism: Chloroflexota bacterium (assembly GCA_021812735.1). The sequence continues at coordinate 252 of JAKAMV010000866.1, forward strand.
GGCCGCCGCCGAGGGCCGGATCGGCGTGGGCAACGACCTCAACCCGCTCGCCCACGTGCTCACCGCCGCGAAGCTCGAGCCCGCGACACCGGCCGAGGCGAGGACGCGGCTCACCGCCCTGCGCCTCGCCTGGAGCGCCGACGCCGCCGCCTGGGATGCGCTCGGCGAGCGCGCGACCGCTCGTCCCGGTCATCCGTCGGCCTTCGTCCCCACTCCCGGCAGCGGCAGCGGCCCGGACGCGCGCGACGAGTCCGTCCCCGACGAGGTGGCCCTCGCGTTCCACCCCCGCACGCTCGGGCAGCTGCTGCTCCTGCGCTCGCAGCTCCGACTCGACGAGCCCACGGACCGCTTCCTCGCCGGCGCCCTGACCGGGATCCTCCACGGCAAGACGCCGTCGTACCTCTCGACCGTCATGCCCAACACGTTCAGCATGGCGCCCCGCTACGTCCGCACCTTCGTCGCCGAGCACGGCTACGTGGCGCCCCGCCGGGACGCCTTCGAGGCGCTGGCCGCCAAGCTCGACCGCCTGTACCGCCAACCGGTGCCCACCAGTGCCGGCATCGCGCTGCTCGGGGACGCGCGGACCGCCGGCCAGCGCGCCTGCGCCGCCCTGCGCGCCCGGGGCCTGCCCGACCGCGCCCGCCTCGTCATCACGTCACCGCCGTACCTTCGGGTCCTCAAGTACGGCTACTACAACTGGCTGCGCACCTGGCTGCTGGGCTTCGACGCGCGCGCCATCGACGAGGAGCTCGACGCCGCGCACACCCGCGAGCCGTACCTCGCCTTCATGCGCGAAGTGCTCGCCGACCTGCGGCCGTCGCTGACCGACGACGGGATCGCGGTGCTCGTCATCGGCGACGTCGAGACGGACCGAGGCAAGCCCTCGCGCGAGGGCCTGCACCTCCCCGAGCGCGTGTGGGAGGAGGCCGCGCACCCGGCCGGGTTCCATCTCGCGGGCATCGTCCGCGACGAGGTGGCCGCCAACCGGAAGATGACGCGACTCTGGGGCGACGAGGCTGGACAGGCGACGAAGACCGACCGGATCCTCGTCCTGGGCGCGAGCGAGGCCGGGCGCCGCCGCGCGATCGCCGCCGCAGACCTGCCGATCGAGTGGGCCTGGCCGCCGCAGCGCCTCCGCTCCATCTAGGCGTTCGCACGAGCTGGGCGATCGCGCAACCGGGCGTTGGTGCGCGCCCAACAGGACCGGGCCCGAAGCGACCCCCCGGCGCAGGCGTGGTGGCGCGCGGCCGCCATCTCGGCCCCCGTTGTTGGCGGCGGACCACCAAATCCCGCCGCGCGCCGGAACTCGGCCCCATCGCGGTGGCAGCCGGCCACCCATTTGGCGCCGCCGTTGGAGGAGCACCACCAATTGCTGAGGGCGTCGGCGTCTCGAGCGCGATGTGGTGCCCATATCCACCATGGAGGCGCATCAGGCGACGGCGAACCACCGGACGACAGTGCGGTCGTCGGCTCGAGCCCGATTTTGGTGGCCCACGGTCACCACGCGACCAAGCGGCGAACCGCCTCGCCGGGATCCCTTGGCGCGCGAGGGTCATCAAGCGGCGCGCGAGGGTCATCAAGCGGCGCGCGAGGGTCATCAAGCGCCTGGGTGGGCGGGCCCGACATCGCGCGCGGCGGCGCGTCATCGGCCTCCCCGCTTCGGCTAGCATTGCGGGGCGATGAACCAGATGTACCCCCCGTCCGACCTCGCCTCGATGGACCCGCTGGTCCTGATGAAGAACCTCGACCACGTGCGGATGACGAGCCGACGGCTCTCGTACATCCTCCAGCAGCAGGTCCACCTCTACACCCCGGAGGCGAACCAGCTCCGCGAGCAGATCGACCGCTACGTCGAGGCGGAGCGCCAGATCGAGGGCGAGATGGCCCGGCGGCGCATTCGCGCCTGAGGTTCCGCGGCGTTCACGCGGCGGTGCGGCGCCTGGCTCCGACACCGCGGGGAGCGGGTGACCGGTCAGCTACCGCGACGTCGGGACGGGAAGCGGCCGGCAGTGCCCAAAGCCCCAACGCCCGCCGCTGACAGGCGCGGGATCGCTCCGCGCGCCACGCTCCCTACGATCCGCTGGCGTCGGCGGCGACTCGCGGGTCAGCGACCTGGCTCAGGCCGCGTTCACCACCATCACCGGGCCCGTCGCGGCGCGCTCAGCCTCCTCGGCGGCGCGCATCGCATCCATCGCGGCTGCCCGGGCCGCCCGGCGCGCCGCCTGCTCCTCGCCGACAACCCGGCGGACGAGCAGGGCCATCCGCGGGGTCTCGAACAGGCTGAACCCGACGCCCACCTCCGAGAGCGCCTCGCGCCCCATGCCGCGGAAGAGCCCGCGGGTGGCGACGAGGCACATCTCGTCATAGAGCTCGGGCCAGCCAACGCGCCGGCGCTGGTAGCAGAACCGCACGAATGCTTCGGCCTCCGGGGTGGTGGCGGGTACGACAACAGCGGTTCCAGCGGGCAGCATGAAGAAGAAACCCTCCCAGGATCTGGAAAGTTCGCGCGGGCCGTGACGGGCGAATAGCTGGGCCCCGTACACCGGTCAGATGAGTGCTGGGCTCGGTCGCGGCCCCCTTGCCGAGGCTCCCCGGGCGGCGACTCTGCGAATCCTACGGGTCATCGGGCCTCGGCGGAAGGGCCTTCTCCACGATGTTTCCCACCGACTTGTCCACAGGGTTCGGCAGCTGGTGGACATACGCGGCAGGTGTCCTGAAGTCTGTGGATCCTGCCTCTTGACGAGCCATTCCGGCGCCCTCAGGTCCCGCCGCTCGGCACTTGGGGATGGCCCTAGGGTCGCGCCTCGTCCCTGAGCTCGAGGCCCAGGCCCGGGCGCCCCGACACCTGCCAGACCTTGTCCTGCCCGATCTCGAGGCCGCTCACCGGGTCGTCTGCGAGGAGCAGACAGCCGTCGAGGTCCACCCAGTCCGCGAGCGGCGAGACCGCGGCCGAGGCGGCGATCACGATCGACGTCTCCTCCATGCAGCCGAGGAACGTCCGGAACCCCAGCTCACGCGCCCGCTGGAGCATCCGCCTCGCTGGCCCCACGCCGCCGACCTTCGCGAGCTTCACGTTCACGCCCGCGACCACCCCGACAAGCGCATCGAGGTCCTCGATCGTCACC
>JAKAMV010000139.1 GCA_021812735.1 Chloroflexota bacterium
CTCGGGCGCGGACAGACCCTCGCGCTCCTCGTCGGTGAGCTCGAGGATCTCCTCGAAGTCCGCCAAGTCGTTGACCCGGTTCGAGAGCTGCCAGCGCCAGTCGTTCCACTTGTCGTCGGCGACGTCCTCCCAGCGAGGTGCGCGCCGGCTGACGGCGGGCCTGCCGTCCGGCCCGAGCCGCTTCGCGGGGTCACGGCGGTTCACGAACGGCGTCTCCTCGAGCGTCGCGGGGACGCCAGCCCCCTTCGCTTGTGTGTCCACTGCCCGCACCTCCGCCCGCCTGTCCCCGATCACGACCGCATAAAACCTATGCAGCCTGCATGGACCGCGATCATACACAAGAGCCGCTGCGGCCGTCCACGGATTGGCCCTTTCGGGCTATGTCATCCGCCGCTCGGGTCCCTAGAATCGGCCCGCGTCGTCGAGATCCGCTATGCTCGGGGGCTCCTGCGCGACGCGCCCCAATGTCGAAAGGACTGCTCCATGACGACCGATCGTCGGATCCTCGGCGTCGCGTTCGGCCTCGCGCTGGCGGTGGCCGCCTGTGGCGGCTCGTCCGCAAGCCCTACCGCCTCGGCCGCGCCCGCTTCGCAGGCGCCCGCCGCCACGCAGCCGGCCTCGTCCGACAACGGCGCCGCCTCCCAGGCGCCCGCCGACACCTCAGGCGCCGCCGCCTCCTTCCCGGCCATCAGCCTGACACCGGGCTCGGCCGGCGACCTCGAGGCGATGCTGCCCTCGAGCGTGGGCAGCGTGACGTTCCAGAAGACGAGCATCGACGGCTCGCAGATCGCCGGCGCCGGCACGCCGCTCGACGCCTCCAAGATGGACCCGCTGCTGTCGAAGTACGGCAAGTCCATCGCCGACGTCCGGATGGCCATCGCCACGGGCACGGGCGGGACCGGCGCGATGCCGGACCTCGTCTATGCGATCCAGATCAAGGGCGTCCCCGCGTCCGAGTGGGCCAGCCAGATCGACTCCAGCTCGAGCACCGGGGCCAAGATCAACGTCGGCGGCAAGTCGGTCGTGGGCGCGTCGCAGGGCGGCCTGACGACCGCGTACTACGCCAAGGACGACATCCTGTTCATGGTCATCGCCTCGGACGCCGACGCGGCGAAGATCTTCTCCTCGCTGCCCTGACCCCGGGGGCTTCGGCGCCCTGCGCACGTACACGCACGAAACGACCCGGTCGGAGTTCCGGCCGGGTCGTTTCAATTCGTTCTCTTCCCGTGTCTTGACGGGGTGGCGGGCCGCCTCGTCGAGCCTCACGAGTCACGGCGACGGGGCGATCGAGAGGGCCTGCCCATTGCCATCGGTCACGGCCCGACCATCCAGCGGCTGGGCGAGCTGAACAGTCAGTTCGACGAGTTCGAGACTGGCGGTACCGGCACCTGGCAGCCACGTGGTCGTCTGCGCTGACACGGCGACCGCGGACGCCGTCTCCACGACGCTGGAGACGCGGGTCCAGCCGTGGGGCGCGCCTCCGACCACACGACGATGGTCTTCGGGTCCACGACCCGGCACGACTCGACCGGCGCACGCGAGGTGCCCGCCAGCACGACCCGCGTGACCACCAGCGCGGCCCGACGGCCCCCGCCGCCGTAAGCCGGCGCACGCGTCCGCGCACCGGCAGGGGCAGGACGAAGACGGCGTGGCCGGCGCCGAGGACGAGCGCTCCGAAGAAGGTGGCCGGGACCAAGCCGAGCAGGGCGGCGTCACCAGGGCTGCCCGGCTCGAGGCCGTGGGCCGCACTCGCGAGCCAGACGCCGGTGAATGCCCCAGCGCCGAGCGCGAGCACGTCACGTGGGCGTCCTGCGAGCAGCCCGCCCGCAACCGCCGCCGCGAGCGCCACGAGCGGCGGGACGCCCGGCCACAGGGGGAGGGCACCGTCGCGTGTTTCGGAGCCCGGAATCGAGAAGCCCGGCCGGGGCCGGGCTTCTCGAGGGTCTGGAGTGCGAACCGGCTACTCCCCGACGACGCTCCAGATGAAGCCCATCATGATGAAGAAGCCGGTGAACAGCGCGATCAGGCCGAGGCCGCCGTACGGCGAGCTGGCGCCCTCATGCGGGACGAGCTGGAGCCCGATCCCGAACACCAGCGCCCATGCGACGGCGAGGACCGCGAACATCAGCTTGCCGCGGGGCTGCGTGATGCGCCGGGTCCAGCCGTGGTGTCCGCCCTCGGCCACCATCGCCGACCGCGCGAACACGAACACGAACCCGCCGGCGAGGGAGGACGCCGCGACCAGGATGACCAGAAAGTCCGGGAGCTTCGTGAACCAGATCGTGAAGAGCGTCACGCTTGGCAGTCCTTCAGCAGCGGCGGGGCTGATCGGCCGCAGGGCGGCGCGGCGCGTCGATGCTAGCAGACCGGGTGCGCGAGAAGGGGGCTCGCGACGAGGGGGCTCCGGGGCTCGCCTCCTCGCATCCTGTCGCCCCGTAACACCGCCGGCGGCGGTGGTGTCCGCGAAGCCCCGGCGTCGCCACGCCCACTGTGCCTGCTGGATACCGCCCTGGGCGGTGTTGCGGCCGATTGCGGGCGTCACCACCGCCGACGGCGGTGCTGCGGAGGGGAGCGCCCAGCCCGGGGCGCGCGCCCGCGACGCGCGACGCGGTTCCACCATAACATGCTACCGATGACGCGCCTGTTCGCCGACGAGACCGGTCGCGGGCGCCGCGCCTCGACGGACGAGGCGCCATGATGACCTTCGACCGACTCGGTCGCTTCGCCGTCCGCCGGCGGTGGTGGATCGTCGCCGCCTGGGCCGTCCTCATCCTCGCCGCCATCCCGCTGGCACCGCGCGCCCCGGGCGCGCTGTCGGCGGGCGGGTTCATCCTCGACGACCTCGAGTCCGCCCGGGCGAAGCAGCTCCTGCAGAACGAGCTGGGCGTGGAGCCGTCGGCGTTCGTGCTGGTCTACACGTCGCAGACGATGACCGCTGGCACACTGCCGTGGCTCCAGGCCGTGGACGCCGCGACCCGGGACGTTGCCGCCGCCCCCCACGTCGCGCGGATCCTGTCGCACACGCTGGCGCCGGGCCAGGTGTCGGCAGACAGGCACACCGCGTACGACATCGTGTTCCTGGACCTGCCCCCCGACGACTCGCCCGCGGCGATCCCCGGCGTCCAGGCGGCGCTCCGCCCGCAGCCCGGGCTCACCGTGCTGATCGGCGGCGGCCCCGCGTTCTACGGCGACGTGCAGTCGGTCACCGAGACGGACCTGCGCCGCTCGGAGCTGATCTCCCTCCCGCTGGCCGCGCTCGCGCTGCTGATCGTGTTCGGCTCGGTCATCGCCGCCGCCGTGCCGCTCGTGGTGGGCGGCACCGCCGTGCTCGTCGCGCTGGCCGCCATCTTCGTGGTGGCCTCGCTGACGCCCATGAGCATCTTCGTGCTCAACCTGGCCACCCTGCTGGGCCTGGGCCTGGGCGTGGACTACTCGCTGCTCATGACCAGCCGCTTCCGGGAGGAGCTGGCGCACCGCGACGGCCAGCCCGACCGCGTCGCGGAGGCGGTCCGCGTCACGGTGGCCACCGCGGGCCGGGCGGTGTTCTTCTCCGGCCTCACGGTGCTGCTCGGGCTGCTCGGCCTGGTGCTGTTCGAGTTCATGATCCTGCGCTCGGTGGGCATCGCGGGCGCCATCGTCGTGGGCCTCGCGGTCGCGTCGGCGCTCACGCTGCTGCCCGCGGTGCTCGCCATCGTGGGCACGCGGATCGACGCGCTCGCGGTGCGCCGGGTCAAGGTCGATCCGGGCGCCGACGGCCCCTGGTCGCGGCTCGCGCGACGCGTCATGCGCCACCCGGTCGCGGTCTTGGTGCCAACGCTCGCGATCCTGCTGGCGCTCGGCGTGCCGTTCCTGCACGTCCGGTTCAACTCCCCGGACGCCACGATCCTGCCGGCGAGCGTGCCGTCGCGGGCCGCCTACGACGTGCTGGCCAGGAACTTCGGCGAGGGCGAGTTCGCACCGATCGTCCTGGCGGTGCGCACGCAGGGCGACGCCACCGCGCCCGCCAACCTCGCCGCCCTCTACGACTACTCGCGACGCCTGGCCGCCGACCCGCGGATCATCCGGGTGGACAGCCTGGTGGACGTGGACCCGCGGCTCACGCTGGCCCAGTACCAACTGCTGTACAGCGCCCCGGGCGGCCCGCCGGACCGCTACACGGCCATGAGCCTGGCGGCCACCACCAGGGGCAGCCTGACCGCGTTCACGATCACCACGGCCTACGGGCCGAACGCGGCGGAGGGCCGCGCGCTGGTCCACGACCTCCGCGATCCGAACGGCCCGCTCGCCCCGCGGGCCGGCATGACGGTGCTCGTGGGCGGTGGCGCCGCCGACGTCGAGGACGTGGTCACGCGCGTCTGGGCGGACTTCCCGCGCACCGCCGCGTTCATCGTGGTGACCACGCTCCTCGTGCTGTTCGTCCTGCTCCGCTCGGTGGTGCTGCCCGTCAAGGCGCTGCTGATGAACACGCTCTCGATCACGGCCAGCTTCGGGGCGCTGGTCTGGATCTTCCAGGACGGCAACCTGTCCGCCGTCCTCGGCTTCCAGCCGCTGGGCTTCGTGGAGACCACGCAGCCGGTGATCCTGTTCTGCGTGCTGTTCGGGCTGTCGATGGACTACGAGGTCTTCCTGCTGTCGCGCATGAAGGAGGTCTGGGACCGGACGGGCGACAACACCGAGGCGGTGGCGCGCGGCCTGGAGCGCAGCGGGCGCATCGTGTCGTCGGCGGCGCTGATCGTGGTGGTGGTGGCAGGCTCGTTCGCCTTCGCCGACATCGTGCTGATCAAGGCGCTCGGACTCGGCGTGGCCATCGCGGTGGCGCTCGATGCGACCGTGGTCCGCGCGCTGCTGGTGCCGGCCACGATGCGGCTGCTGGGGAAGTGGAACTGGTGGGTGCCCGCAAGGCTCGACCGCGCCCTGGCCGGCGTGCTGCCGCGGACAGAGGCGGACGTCGAGGCGGCGGCGGGGGAGGCGCACCGGTGAGCGGGAGGCGCCTCCGACGCCTGGCAGCCCTGCTCGCCGTCGGGCTCGTGGTCGCCGGCTGCGACGGGCCCGTGCTCGCCAACCCGCCGGCCCCGCACCCGCTCTCGGCGCCCTCGCCGACGGCGATGGCGGCCCTGCAGGACCCGCAGCCCGTGGTGCTGCCCCGGGACGACGCGCCGCACGACCGCCTGACCGAGTGGTGGTACTACACGGGCCACCTCGTCGACCAGACAGGTGCGCGCTGGGGCTTCGAGTTCGTGGTGTTCCGGGCCGAGCGCGGCGGGTTCCCCGTGTCGTGGGCCTCGCACCTGGCGCTCACCGACGAGACCGGCCGGCAGTTCCACTACGCGCAGCGCGCGGAGATCGGCCCACAGGTGGACGCGGGCGCGGCCGGGGCCGCCGGCTTCGGCCTCGCCATCCGGGGTCTCGACGCCAGCAACCCCGCGACGTTCACGCACGCGCCATGGACGATGCAGGGGGCGAATGGCTCGGACACGCTCCGCGCCCTCGCGCTGCCGGCCGAGAGCCTGGGCGACCCGGTGGACGGCTTCGGCGTGGCGCTGTCGTTGGCCTCGACCAAGCCCCCGGCGCTCCACAACGGCGACGGCTACGTCGACTTCGGCCCGGCGGGCGGCTCGTACTACTACTCGCGGACCTCGATGGACGCCACCGGGTCCATCACGCTGGGCGCCAAGACCCTCCGGGTGACCGGCAGCGCCTGGTTCGACCACCAGTGGGGCGACTTCATCTCGGTCGGCGCGGGCGGCTGGGACTGGTACGCGCTCAACCTGGGCGACGGCACTGACGTGATGCTGTCGATGGTGCGGGCGGCCGACGGCTCGTACCCGCTCGTGTACGGGACGCTCGTGGCGGGCGACGGCTCGACGCGACGGCTCGGCCCGGGCGACTTCACGGTGACCGTGACCCGGCACTGGACCTCGCCGGCCACGGGCGCCGCGTACCCGGCGGGCTGGACGGTGGCGATCCCGCGGTCGGGGATCGTCGCGCAGCTCACCCCGACGGTGCCGCAGCAGGAGCTGGACACGCGCGCCACGACGGGCGTCGTGTACTGGGAGGGCTCGCAGCGGGTCACCGCCACCGTCGCGGGCCGCGATGTCGGCGGCCAGGCCTACGTGGAGCTCACCGGCTACCCGCCCGCCAGGTAGCCGCCGGGCCGGTTCAGGGCCCGGTGCTGGGCCCGGTGCTGGCGGAGCTCGCCGGGCCGGTTCAGGGCCCGGTGCTGGGCCCGGTGCTGGCGGAGCTCGCCGGGCCGTTGGAGGCCGGGCCGGCCGACCCGCCCGCGAGCGCCGCGTCGATCAGCCTGCCCAGCGCGTCGGGACTCTCGTAGCCGGCAACCGCGAACGCGCCGTTGATGAAGAACATCGGTGTGCCGCCGTGCGCACTGACGATCGGCGTGAACGCGGCCGTGTTCGCGTCCACCTGGGCCAGCACATCCGCGCTGTCGATGCAGGCGCGGAGCGCGCCGGCGTCGAGGCCGGCCGCGGTGGCGATGCTGGACACGCGGTCCCGGGTGAACGAGCCGACGTTCTCGCCCAGCTGATTGGCGTACATCCAGTGGGCGTAGTCCCAGTACCTGCCCTGCCGCTCCGCGCAAACCGCGCCCGCCGCGGCGACACGCGACTCGTGGTCGGCGTTCTGCGCGACCCACACGAAGTCGTGGTGGACGATCCGGACCTGTCCGCCGATCACGTACCGGCTGACGATCGAGGGCTCGGTGTCGAGCGAGCTCTTGGCGCAGTACGGGCACTGGAAGTCCTCGTAGACCTCGAGCGTCACCGGCGCGCTGGCGCTGCCCAGCTCGTTGGCGTGCTGGATCGACGCGGGATAGGCGATCCCCGGATCCACCAGCGCGCCCGTCGCGCGGCCGGACAGCTGCGAGTAGGCCACGACGACGACGATCAGTGCACCGACGATGACGGACCCGATGGTCATCGTCCGGCTGCTGATCCCCGATGCGCCGCTCCTCCGCGGGGCGGCGGCCCTCACCTTGCGGCCACCGCGGGCGCCATCGAAGCGGTCCTGCTGGCGATCGGCGGTCCGATGCTGGCTGCGCGTGGCCGACTTGGTGGGTCGCTTGCTGCCGCTCAGGGGAGGCCTCCGGGTGCTGCTGGTCGGGCTCAAGGCTTTGCGCTGGCGCGATGGCTGCGCGGGTGCGCGCGCGAAGCCTCGCGGCCGGACGCGCCCACCCGGTAGGGGCCTTCGGCCCTGTTGGGGGCCGGGGGGTCCTGCCGTCGGGACGACGCCAGGCCGCTTGGCACCTTGCCAACGGTCGCTCTAGTTGATACTCTGTCTCATATGGAGTCCGACGCGCCCAACCGCCAGACCGATCATCCGCACGCCCGGCGCCTGCCGGTGACCGAGGCGCACACGCACGAGCACGAAGGGCTCGACCCGGCGCACGCGCACGCCCACGCCGACGTGTGGCTCAGCGACGTCTCGGCGGGCTACGGCCAGCGGGTGGCGCTGGAGCATGTCTCGGTCGCCGTGGAGCCGGGCAGCCTGCTCGCGGTCGTCGGGCCCAACGGAGCCGGGAAGTCCACGCTCCTCAAGCTGATGGCCGGGCTCGCCCAGCCGTGGACGGGCCGGATCGAGGTGCTCGGCCAGCCCGCCGGCCGGGAGGCGCGACGCGTCGCGTACGTCCCGCAGGCGGAACTCGTTGACTGGGCGTTCCCGGTGACGGTGGAGGACGTCGTCACGATGGGCCGCTTCCCGCGCCTCGGCCCCGTGCGCCGGCCCGGGGCCGACGACCGCCGGTCGGTGCACCGGGCGCTCGAGCAGGTGGGCATGGGCCACCATCTCCGCACCCAGATCGGACGACTCTCCGGAGGCCAGCGCCGCCGTGTCTTCCTCGCCCGTGCCCTCGCCGCGGAGCCGGACCTGTTCCTCCTCGACGAGCCGGTGACCGGCATCGACGCCACCACGCAGGAACTCCTGATGGACATCCTCGAGGCGCAGGCCGAGCGCGGCAAGACGGTGGTCGCCACCACGCACGACCTCGCCTGCGCGGCCCAGCGGTTCCAGCAGGTGCTCGCGATCAATCGCACGGTCGTGGCCTACGGGCCGTCCAACCTGGTCCTCGACGCCGACGTCCTGGCCCGCGCCTACGGCGGCCACCTGCTCGTCCTCGACGGCCGGACCGTCGTCCTCGACGACGCCCACCACCACGACGACGCCGCCCCGGGGGAGCGCCACTTCCACGAGGGGGAGCACCACTGATGGACCTCGTCCTCGATCCGCTCCAGTACGGCTACTTCCTCCGCGCCCTGGCCGCGTCGGCGCTCGTGGGCACGGTGTGCGCGGTCGTGGGCACGTACGTCGTCCTGCGCGGCGTCGCGTTCATCGGCGACGCCATCGCCCACGCCGGGTTCCCGGGCATCGTGGCGGCCTATCTCCTCGGCTGGCCGCTCTACCTCGGCGCCTCCGTGGCCGCGGTCGGGACGGCCCTCGCGATCGGCGTGGTGACGCGGCGGGCAGGCATCCGGCAGGACACCGCGATCGGCGTCCTGTTCGCCGGCACGTTCGCCTTCGGCGTGTTCCTGTTCAGCACGATCTCCGGCTACGTCGCCGACCTGTTCAGCTTCCTGTTCGGCCAGGTGCTGGCGATCAGCCCGACCGACCTGCTGGCGCTGTCGGTCCTCGGGCTGGGTGTGATCGCGACCGTGGCCGTACTGTGGAAGGAGCTCCTGTACGCCACGTTCGACCCGCTCGGGGCCGCCGCGTCTGGGATCCAGGTCGACCGGCTCGAGCTGCTGTTCCTCGCCCTCGTGGCCGTGACGATCGTGGTCAGCCTGCAGGCGGTGGGCATCATCCTTGTGGTCGCCATGCTCGTGACCCCGGCGGCCACCGCCCAGCTGGTGACGGTGCGGTTCACGCGGCTGATGCTCTCGGCGGCCCTGATCGGCGTGGCGAGCGCCGTCGTGGGGCTGTACATCTCGTACTGGCTCGACGTGGCCAGCGGCGCGACGATCGTGCTGGTCCAGACGCTCTGGTTCGCGGCCACGCTGCTGCTCGGCCCGCGCGGGCTGGTGGCGCGCCGGCGGGACCGGATCTCGGGCGACGCCGCGCCCGACGCGGACCCGGCGGCGGGCGGCGCGGTGGAGGCGGCCGGATGACCGGGCCGCGCGACGGCGACCGGGCCGACGCGCTCGTCTCCGCGCTGGCGAGGGCTGGCGAGCGGGTGACCCTGCCGCGTCGCGCGGTGGCCCGCCTGGTGGGCGCCCGGGACGGGCACTTCACTGCCGCCCAGCTGATCGACGACGCCGGGTCGGCCGGCGAGCCCATCGGTCGTGCGACCGTGTTCCGGGCGCTCGAGCTGTTCGCCGCCCTCGGGCTGGTGGAGCGTGTGGACCTCCCGGACGGCAACCATGCCTTCGTGGCCTGCGAGGCCGTCCACCACCACCACGCCATCTGCACCCGCTGCGGCCGCTCGACGGATATCAGCGACGCCGGCCTGGGGGAGGCCCTGGCCGCGATCGGGCGCCAGGCGGGGTTCCGCATGAGCGCGCACCGGCTCGAGGTCTTCGGGCTGTGCGCCGCGTGCGCGGCGGCGTCGGCGCCGTGAACAGGGCCCGCGCCCTGGCGCTCGCGCTGCTGCTCGCGGCGGTCGCCGTCGCCGGCTGCGCGGTGCCGGGCGGGACGGCCGCCCCGGGCCAGGTCAGCGTGGTCACCACCACCACGGTGCTGGCCGACCTCGTGCGCCAGGTGGCCGGCGCCCGGGCATTCGTGACGAGCCTCGTCCCCAAGGGCGGCGACGTCCACACCTTCGACCCGCGCCCCTCGAGTCTGCGCGCAGTGGCGTCGGCTTCGCTCATCGTGCGCAACGGGCTGGGCCTCGACGACTGGGTGGCGGGCCTCGTCGCGAACACCGGGACGAGCGCTGCGGTGCTCGCGGCGGCCGAGGACCTGCCGGGCGTGGCGTACCTGCCGGGCGAGGGCGACGCCGCCACCGTCAACCCGCACATCTGGATGAACGTGGCCAACGCCGAGCAGATGGTCGCCAAGATCGCGGGTGCACTGACCGCGGCGGATCCCGCCGGAGCGCAGGCCTACACCGAGCGCGCGGCGGCGTACCGGGCGCAGCTGGCGCAGCTCGACGCCGAGCTCCGCACGCGGATGGTGGCCATCCCCGCGTCCGACCGGACGGTGGTCGCGTTCCACGACGCCTTCCCGTACCTCGCAGACGCGTATGGCCTGCGCATCGACGGGACGATCGTGGCCGCCCCGGGCCAGGACCCGAGCGCGGGCTCGGTCGCCGACCTGATCGCGGCGATCCGGCGGGACCACGTCAAGGCGGTCTTCGCCGAGGCCCAGTTCAACGACGAGCTGGCGCGCATGATCGCCGTCGAGACGGGCGTGGCGGTCGTGTCGGGCCTCTACGACGACACGCTGGGCGATCCCCCGCTCGACACCTACACGGCGATCATGCGCTGGGACGTGGACCAGGTCGCTCGCGCCCTCGGCGGCTGACGCCCGGTACCCGGTCCTGCCAAGCGGGCAGGACCATCGCCTGGTCGCCCGGCTGAAACCTTCCGAGGTTGGCTGGCCTCGGAGCCGTGCCACACCCAACGGAGGTCCGATGCCCGCCGCGAGTACGCGCCCCGCACCCCGCCGACCCTCACTGGCAGAGGGACGCTGATGCGGACCGGTCTCGCCACGCTGGTGGTCATCGGGGCGGTGGCGGTGCTCGTCGCCCTCGGCGTGACCGACCAGATCATCCCGGCCACCGATGCCCGCACGGCCTCGATCCGACCCTGGGTGGCCGCCCGCGCGCTCGGGATCACCGCCTATCTGCTCCTCACCGTCGAGGTGGCGGCGGGCGTCTGGCTCAGCCACCCGCGCAACAGCGGCGACCCGCGCACGTCGCGTGTGGTGTTCCCGTGGCATGAGCTGCTCACGGTGTTCACCGGGGCGTTCCTCGCCCTCCACATCGTCCTGCTGGCGGTGGACCCCTACGCGGGGGTCGACTGGCTCGGCGCGTTCGTGCCCGGGTTCTCGCAGTACCGGACGGTGCCGGTGGCCATCGGCACAGTGGCGCTGTATGCCCTCGTCATCACCGCGGCAACCGCCAAGTGGACGCGCCTGCTGCCCGCCGGCTGGTGGCTCAAGGTGCACCGCCTGGCCGCGCTCGTCTTCCTCGCGGCGTGGGTCCACGGGGTCCTGTCTGGGACGGACAGCGTGGCGCTCCTGCCCATGTACCTGATCACGGGCGGCCTCGTGCTGCTCGGCGTCGCACACCGCTGGTGGGCCGTCGCGTCGCGCGCGCCGCGCGGCTCGTCGGACACCGGCAACGCCAATGCCATCTCGCTCCGCCGGCGAACGCCGGTGGGCGCACCGGAGGAGTCATGATGTCAACAGGCCTCGTCAGGCGCCTTGCTCGCAGGGCGCTCGTGCTGGGCGCGACCGCAGCCGTCATCGGCGGTGGGGTCGGCACCGTGCAGCTCGCCTCCGAGTGGCGTGGCGCTTCGGCCCCGCTCGACGCCGCTCCCGTGTCGGCCTCCGCCATCAACGCCGCGATGGCGGCGCAGCAGGCCCGCGCGCAGCAGCTCGCCAGCGACATCGACCAGGTGGCGTCCCAGATCAGCGACATCCGCTCGGCGCTCCAGGCCGCGAACGGCGCCATGGCGGCGCAGAACGGCAATGCGACCACCGTCCAGAGCCAACTCAAGGGGGCGCAGGCGAAGCTGGCTGCGCTGCAGGGCCAGCTCAAGGCTGCGCAGACGCGGCTCGCCCAGCTGAATGCCGCGGCCGCCCGCCAGGCCGCGCTCAATGCGGCCGCTGCCAACAAGCGCGTCGTCGTCACCACGACCACCAGCGGCGGCGGCGAGCCGGGCGACGGGCACGGTGACTGAGCGCGTCCTGCCGCCCGTCGGTCTGCGCGCGGCGTCGGACCCGGCAGCGGCCCCGACGGGCGCGCGCAGCAACCTCGATGCCGGCGGGCGGCGCAGCGTCTGGCCCGTCGGCACCCTGGCGGCGGCGTCAGCCCGGCCGCAGGCGTCCGCCGCCCCGGTCGCCGCGACGTCGCGCGCCGCGCAATTCGCCAGGCCGCGCGGCGAGGCGCTCCTCTCCACCGCCACCCGGGCCGGCATGCTGGTGGGCGTGTCGGCGGCGGTGTACGCGGTCTTGCTGGCGGCCGTGACCGGCCTCCAGTCGCAGTCCCAGGCGGAGGTCGCTGCCCAGAACCAGCCCGCGATCGATGCCGTGGCGCAGGCCAAGGCCGCGAACGACGCGCTCGAGACGGCCATCCAGGACGCCGACGCACGCGCGCGGGCGCTGGCCTCCGAGTACGACGGGGTGACCACCGACATGACGGCCTACCAGGCGAAGTTCGCGCAGCTGAGCGCGCTGGTCGCCCAGGTCCAGGGCTCGGCCGCCAAGCTCAACGCGCACTTCACGCTGCCGGCAGTGTCGATGCACGGTGCGATCGGCGGGGGCGGCGGCACCGTCGTCGTCACCACGACGACGGCGTCCGGCAAGCCGTGAGCGCGGCCGCCGGGGCAGACGGCCCTGGCGCGGCGGACCCCGACGGGATCCTCCGCTTCGCGGGGCGCGCCCTCGGGTCGTCGCTCGCGCTCTTCGTCCACCTGCCGCCTGGCCCGCGGGGCGCAGCGCCCCCAGCCGCCGCGGAGCGCGCCTGGGCCGCCGTCGGGGAGGAGTTCGCGGCAGTGGACGCGGCGCTCTCGCGCTTCCGAGAGGATTCCGAGCTGACCGCCCTCAACCGCCTCGCCGGGAGGGACGGCCTCGCGCTCGTCTCGTGGCGGCTGCGGACGATGCTCGCGGCAGTGCACCGGGCGGGCTGCCTGACCGGCGGGCGCTTCGACGCGACCGTGGGCGAGGTGCTCGAGCGCATGGGTGAGCGCGGCGCCGCGACCTCGGGCCCTGCGGCGTCTGCCGAGCGTCGTGGTGGCAGGGTGGAGCTCGTGGCGCCGGGGACGCCTAGGGCGTCGCTCGTGCACGTCCCCGACCGGCCCGTGGACAGCGGCGGGATCGGCAAGGGCCTGGCCCTGCGCTGGGCGTCGGCGGCTGCGCTCGCGGCGCTGCCCCGGGGCTCCGGACTCCTGGTCGATGCCGGCGGCGACATCACGAGCGCCGGGGCCGCGCCGGTCGGCGGCTGGCGGATCGGCGTCGACGACCCGGTCGCTCCAGCCGGTGCTGCGGCGCCGCCGCTGGCGGTCTACGCGCTGGTCGACGGCGGCGTGTCCACCTCCTCAGTGGCGGTGCGGAACTGGACCGCCCCGGACGGCGAGCGGGTCCACCACCTCGTTGACCCGACCACCCGTGCCCCGGCGCGCACCGGGCTGATCTCGGTCTCGGTCGCCGGCCCGGACCCGGCGTGGAACGAGGTCTGGAGCAAGGCCCTGTTCCTCGGCGGCAGCGAGTCGATCGGCGAGGAGGCGCGCCGCAGGAGCATGGCCGCCTGGTGGGTGGATGCGCGGGGCCGCCTCGGGATGACCCCCGAGGCACGCGCCCGCAGCGCCTGGATCGCAGAGGGCCGCGTCGGGTAGCCGGCCGGGCCAGTGCGCCTCAGGCGGGCCCGGCGTCGGTCTCGGCGGTGCCCACCACGCCGGCTTCGTCCGGATTGACCGGCGGGGGCGGAGGGACCATGATCCCCAACTCGATCAGCTTGTCGTTGAGATCGGCGAGCGCCGGCATGCCCTCGCGGGCGCCTGCGCGCGTGACTGACAGCGACGCGGCGACGACCGCGCGCCGGCACGCCGTCTCGAGGTCGAGGCCCACCGCGAGGGCAGCAGCCAGCGCCCCGTTGAGCGAGTCGCCGGCCCCCGTCGCGTCCACCGCCTTCACCTTGGGCGAGCGGATCTCCAGCTGCGGGGCGTCCCGGCGCACCAGGACGGCGCCCGTGGAGCCCAGCGTGACCAGGAGGGCGCGCGTGGCGTCCGCGCCGTCGCGGGTCGCCTCGAGCAGCAGCTTGGCGGCGCGGACCGGGTCCTCGGGGACGGCCGCGGCGCGGCCCGACCGCTTGGCGTCGTCGCCCACCAGGCGCGCCAGCTCGCCGCGGTTGGGGGTGAGCACGTCGGCCAGCGCGAGCACCGCCCGGTCCAGCCCGCCCGCCGGGGCGGGGTTGAACACGGTCCACGCTCCGCCCTGGCGCCCGATCCGCAGCGCCTCGCGCGCGGCCTCGGTGGAGATCTCGTGGGTCACCAGGACCACGTCGCCCTGGTGGGGGGCGAGTCGGCCCAGGGCGGTGCGGACGTGCTCGGCGGTGAGGCCGGCGTTGGCGCCCGGGGCCACGGAGATCATGTTCTCCGCCTTGCCGTCCACGAGGATGAGCGCCACGCCCGTCGCGGTGTGGTCCAGCGTGACGAGCACGTCGGTGCCGATCCCTTCGCGCGACAGCGCGGCGCGGGCCGTGGCACCGAACTCGTCGTCGCCGAGGGCCGCCACCAGCATCACCGGCACGCCCAGCCGCGCCGCCGCCACGGCCTGGTTGCCGCCCTTGCCGCCGTGGAAGCGGCTGAACGTGCCGCCGAGCACCGTCTCGCCCGGGGCAGGCAGCCGCTCGCCCTGGACGACCAGGTCCACGTTGACCGATCCGACGACCAGGACCCGACCGCTCACGGGATCGTCCCCTTCCCTCTGCGCCCAGGCGCTGCTAGCTGCGTCACGACCCGGTGATGAACTCGCCGCCGTCGACGCCGATGATCTCACCGCTGATGAAGTCTGTGCCCGGCCCCGACAGCGCCACGATCGCGTTGGCCACGTCCTGCGGCGTGGTCATCCGGCCGGTCGGGTTGCGCTTCTCGGCTGCCGCGATGATGGCGTCCTTCTCGGGGATCTTCATCAGGGCGGGGGTGAGCGTGACGCCGGCCCGGATGGCGTTGGCGGTGATGCCGGTGCCGAGGCGGGCGAACTCCATCGCCAGCTGGCGGATGTGCGACTCCAGGGCCGCCTTGGCCGACGAGACAACCCCGTAGCTGGGGACGACGCGCGACGAGCCCTCGGAGGTCATCGCGAAGAAGCGCGATCCCTGCGCCAGGAAGCTGCGGCGCCACAGGTCCTGGGCCCAGTAGACGAGGCTGTTGGCCATGACGTCCTGGGTCATCTCCATCTTCTTGCGGTCGACGGCGGCCTTGGGGTCCTCGGCGAGGAATGGGACCAGGCTGCCGAATGCGAGCGAGTGCATGACG
>JAKAMV010000867.1 GCA_021812735.1 Chloroflexota bacterium
GAGGACATGACCGAGCTGCGGATCATGGTCCTCGCCTGGCCCCAGTAGGCGCCGCGCCCGCGCCCGGAGCGCCGCTCCTCGCATGGGCGCCCGGGCGGGTCGGGGCGCCCAGCGGGCCAACGGGAGGCTGAGGCTCCGGGCCGCCCGCTGCGTGCCCCCCAACCTGCCCCTGCGGGCTCGCGTGCTGCGAATGGAGGCACCGGGCGGCATAATCGGCGGCCGGACCTCCCGTTGACCCGCCGGGCGCCACAGCACCACCGCGTCGGGGCGTCCAGCCACGCGGCCGGACGCCCCCCGTTCCGGGGGGATGCGCGGGAGCACCGGCGCGCCCGCGCACCGCCGGCACGCCTCGCCGCGATACGACAGTGGTCCCTGACACCGGCAACCGGACGAAAGTACCCCCTCACATGGGTCCCCCGTCCGGTGTCGGGAAGGTCCCCACCTCCTGTCAGATACGTCCTACGAACACGACGCCGATCGCCTGTTGGAGGGCGAGCGGGAGGGGGCCCCTGCCGACCGCGGGGGTGCCGCAATCTCGGCGCGCATCCGTCACTCGTGGGGATTTCGTCATGGACCAGCTCTCGTACGTTGCTGTCCCGTCGCGCCGCCGGAACCGCCGCCGCGCGCTCGTCGCCCTGCTCTTGGGGGCGACCGTCGCCTCCGTCGGTGCCGGCGCCTCGTCTCTGGCGTACTTCACCGACACGCAGGCGAACAGCGGGTCGTGGACCAGCGGCTCCATCAAGCTCGGCCTGAACCCGGCGACGACGGTGTTCACCACGACGGGCAACATCATGCCGGGCGACAGTGGCAGTCACGACGTCACGGTGAGCAACGCCGGCTCAAGCGCCCTCCGCTATCGCCTCGCCAGCACGATCTCCGCTGGCGGCGCCCTCGCTGGCGCCCTGCAGCTGAAGATCTCCAGCGGCGGCTGCACCGGGCCCCAGACGGGCGATGTCTACAGCGGGAGCCTCGCCGGCGCGACCTTCGGCGACTTCACCGCGTCGCCGAAGGTCGGCCGGACGGTCAGCGCCGCGGGCTCTGACGACCTCTGCTTCGCCTGGAGCTTCCCGTCCACGGTCACGGACAACACCCTTCAGGGCGTGACGACGACTGCCCAGTTCAGCTTCTATGCCGAGCAGGTGGCGAACAACCCGTAGCCGCCCTCTCGTGACCGCCGCGGTCGGCTGGGAGCGTCCGGCCCGCCGCGGCGGAGGCGCCCCCGGCCGGCCGCGGCGCCCGGGACCACCAGGTCGTGGCCCGCAGCGAGGACCTCGACACTCGGCCGGACGAGCGCCCCGCTCGTCATCCCTGACATCCCGGCCTGACGTTCCGTCAGGCCGGCCGCCGGAGCACGCGCCATGTCCCTCGGCATCGCCCTCGTCTCGACTGCCCGTCGTCTGCTCGACCTAGCGCTCATCGCGCTCATCGCGGTCGTCCTGGCCGCCCTCGTCGTCGCCCGCGTCGTCCCCGCGGTCACCGACAGCCCCTCGTTCGTGGTCACGGGCGGCTCCATGGAGCCGACGATCCACCTGGGCTCGGTGGTCATCACCGAGCGCGTGGCAGCCCGCGATCTGCGCGTGGGCGACATCGTCAGCCTCCAGGCGGGCACACAGCATGCCGTGTTCACGCACCGGATCACCCGACTCGCGACGGAGCCCGACGGGAGCCTGTGGGTCCAGACGAAGGGCGACGCCAACGCCTCGGAGGACCCGTCGATGGTGCCCGCCAGCGCCGTCCTCGGCCGCGTCGCCGCCACGATTCCGGGACTCGGCTACGTGGTGCGGATGCTCAGCACCCCACAGGGGATCGCCCTCCTCATCTCAGTCGGGATCGTCACGCTCCTCGGCGCCTGGCTCCTCGAGGATCTCGAGGAGGTCCGCCGCGAGGCACTCGCCGCTCGGGACCGGCTCGGCGCGGGCGTCCCCGCGGACTCGCTGCCCGGCACGGGCCAAGCCGCGTGAACTGGCTCGTGCGCCGTCGCGCCGCCATCCTCGTCGCCGTGGTGCTCGCGGCTTCCCTGAGCTCGCCCGCGCCGAGGACGCTCGCGTTCTTCACCTCGGCTGGCAGCGTCTCCGGGTCGCTCTCCAGCCTGGCCGTGGCCTCGCCGACGAACCTCGCCGCAGCCGGAGGCGCCACGGCCACCCTCACCTGGACCCCAACGGTGACCTCTAGGGCGAGCGGCTACTACCTGTTCCGCAGCAGCACGTCCGGGTCCGGCTACACGCAGGTCGGCAGCGTGGCGCCGGCCTCCGTCGCCGCGACAACCGATGCCCCGGCCTCTGGTACCTGGTACTACGTGCTCCAGGCCTACGCCGGCGCTTGGACGAGCGGCTACTCGAACCAGGCCAGCGTCTCGGTGGTGAGACAGCCGGTCACGACGCCGGTCGTGGGCTGCGACCCAACGATGCAGGCGGCCCTGCCGACCGGCTCCGGCGACGGCTATGAGATCACCCCCGGCAACGCGTGCGCCGCCGACGGCGCGGTCGCCAAAGACCTCGATTCCCCGGCCACGCCAGGTGGGCAGTGCGCCAGCAGCTCGGGGGACCGCCACCGGTTCTGGGGCTATGTCTTCGGCCTGCCGGCCAGCGTGACCTCGATCAACGGGATCACCGTGAACACAATCGTCGGCGATGGGGGGGGAGCCACGTTCGCCGTCTGCCTGCGGGTGTCGTGGGATGGCGGGACCACTTGGAGCGCGGCGCATAAGGTGTCGCTCTCGTCCCCAGCCCTGACCCCCCACGCCGTCGGGTCGGCCACCTACACGTGGGGCCACACCTGGACGCCCAGCCAGCTCTCGAGCTCGGCGTTCCAGGTGATGGTCACCGACGTGTCCAACAAGAAGGGCAAGGGATTCGACCTCGATTACCTGGGCGCCAGCGTCACCTACACCCCGTAGGAGCCTGGGCAGCCCCCCTACGACACCGACTCGCCCGGCTGCCAGTGGTGAACGACGGCTGTCCCACCCCGAGCCCGGATCGCCGCCTCGAGCTGGGCCGGCGTGCCGGCGAGCAGGGGGAACGTGCCCCAGTGGATCGGCAGGACGTGAGCGACGCCCAGCAGCTCCGCGGCGATCGCCGCACCGGCCGGGTCCATCGTGTAGTGGCCGCCGATGGGCAGCATCGCCACGTCGGGGCGGAACCGCTCGCGGATCAGCGCCATGTCGCCGAACACGTCCGTGTCGCCCGCGTGGTAGATGCGCAGGCCGTTCTCCAGCTCCACGACGAAGCCCGCCGGCTCGCCGAGGTAGAGCGTGGTCGCGGTGTCTGCGTTCCAGTCGCCAGCCGAGTGCTGGGCCGGCGTCATGGACACCCGCAGCCCGGCCGCCTCCACCGTGCCGCCCTTGTTCATGCCGATGATCTGGTCGG
>JAKAMV010000140.1 GCA_021812735.1 Chloroflexota bacterium
AGTGCGCTGCTTCTTCGAGACGACACAGCAGCACTACCGGCGAGAGGGATACATGGGCTGCCTGTTGGGTGGGCTGGGACAGGAGCTGTCAGGCGTGAGCGAGCGGTTCCGGCGCACGATCGAGGACTGCTTCTCCGGCATCGCCGAGCGGATCGCCGTCGGTCTGGAGGAGGCCCGGCAGCGAGGCGACATCGCAGCGGACTCCGATGCTCGGCAGCTGGCGAACCTGCTGGTCGACTGCTGGGAGGGCGCGGCGCTCCGCAGCCGGCTGCGGCGCGATCCCGCTCCGCTGGACGCGATGCTCGACTTCTACTTCCGTTCGGCGGTCGTTCGCTGAGCCGCGGGTCAAGCCGCTGTGGGGGGCTGGCCCAGGATCCCCCGCACCTCGAGACGAGGAGAACGAATCGTTGACCTGCGGCGACCCGCGCCCGAGGTGTTCGGTTTCGCCGACGTGGTGAGCGTCCAGATCGCCTGGTAATCACTCGGTCCGTCATGCGGCCGGCGGGCGTGGTGACCACTGGGGACGGCGGACGTCTGGCCGGCCGAACGGCGGATCCCGTGCCGAAACCCGGCCCGACGCGCAGCAGACCCGCAGCGCCTCGCGGGTCCAGTCGCCGGTCGCGGCGTCCTCCACCGTCTCGGCCACGAACGACGGCGAGCCCGCCGGACCTCCAAGTCAGCCGAAACCGCTCGGCGTCGGCCGAAACCGCTCGGCGTCGGCTGACGTATCCGCGGCATCGACGTTCCGCATGGAGGACATCCCATGAAGCGACTCGCGCTCCTCGCCGGGCTTGTCTCGGCGCTGGCCCTGCCGGCACCGGTCGGCGCGTTCCATCACGTCTTCCTGCCCGATCCGGCGCTCGACTGCGCGAACCCGGCTCCGATCGCCGGGAACAACCCGGCCGCAGCCGCTGCGATCCGGGACCGGAACCCCGTTTTCAACCCCGGTGTCGCGATGCCGCCGAGCGGCCGCGAGAACGCGCCCGACGATATGGCGCACTGCGGCTAGGGTCGCAGCCGGGCTCCCGAGCGAACAGCGCATGGTGGGTGGACGCTCGTCGGACAGGTAGTGCCGGCTTCACGCCGGCACGTCCCTTGGTCTTCTCTGTTCGTCAGCGCCCGTAACGCCCGGCTCACGGAGCCGGTAACCGAGGCCGAGGGTTGTCTCGATCCGCGAAGCCTGGTCACCCAGCTTCTTCCTGAGCGACTGGACCTTCGCCTCGATGACGATGCCCCCACCGGCACCGTAGCCCGAGGCCTGTCGGAGCATGTCAAACCGGGGAACGACCGGCCGCCTGATGCTCACGAGGCTAGCTGATCACTTCGAACTCGAACTTGGTCAGATCGATCCGGAACAGCAGCGCAGGTGCGACCCGATCAGCACCCCCGTGTCTGCCCCATCGAAATCGTCGGCGTTTCAGGGCCGCTCTGGCATCAGCGGCGGGCTTGGCGAGCGCCCGCGAGGTCCGGAGGGAGCGCGGCGATCGTCGCGCCCAGCTCGGCCCGCGAGTGGATGCCCAGCTTGCCGTAGACCCGCTCGAGTACGCTCTCGACGCTCTTGGGGGCGAGGAACGCCCGCGCGGCGACCTCCCGGTTGGTGAGGCCGGAGGCAGCGAGCTCGGCGACGCGCCGCTCGGTCTCGGACAGGTGGTCGGGAGTGGATGCCGGGTGGCCCACGCGACCGAGTTCGGCGCGGGCTCGCGTGGCCCAGAGCTGCGCACCGAGTCCCTCGAAGATCTCGAGGCTCGCCTTGAATGCCTCTCGAGCTGCACCCTTCTGACGCGCGCGCCGGAGGAGCTCCCCGCGGATCAGCAGCGTCCGGCCGCGCTCCAGGGGGATCGGCAAGGAGTCGCTCGCCTCGAGGGCCTCGTCGATCGCATCGAGTGCGACGTTGAGCCGTCGGCGCGCTGCCTCAACTAGCGCACGAGAACGGGCGGCGAGGGCCCGGTTCCACTGCCGGTGGGCGATCAGGCCGGGATTCTGGATCGCCGCCGTGAGCCGTTCGGCTCGCTCGATCTCGCCGATCTCGAGGAGCGCCTCGATGGCGTCGGGCACGAAGAAGCCCGTCGCGAAATCGACGCGTCCGACCGCTTCGACCGGGCCGAGGAGGGATTCGAGAACCCGTGCCGCCTCGACCGGGGCTCCGCGGGACAGGGCAAGTGTGCCGAGCGCGGCCATCGACCACTGCGCCCCCACGAGCCAGCCGGTCCGCTCCGCCAGCTGCAGCCCCTCACGCGCGTCGGCTTCGGCCTCCGGCCGGCCTTGCTGTGCGCCGACGAGCGCTTGCATCGCGAGGGCAAAGCCCCGCATCGTCTGTGCAGCCGACAGCTCCGCTGCCTCGAGGGCCTCATTGACGCTATGGCGGGCGCGGGCCAGATCGCCGGCCAAGACGTCCACCCAGGCCAGATTCACGAGCACAAACGGAAGGTCGCTGTCCTCGCCTCGATCCCGCATCAGGTCACGCAGCGAGAGGAGCATTCGCCGGGCGTCGGCAAGGTCGGCCGTGTAGAGGTGGAGCAGCGCCGCGATGAGGGTCGGCCTGAACCACAGAGCGCCTTGACGATCGATGTCCTCGAGACGCAACGCGCGATCGAGGGCGACACCATCGAGCACGCCTGTCGCGAGAAAGTGCGCCATCGTCCGCACGGCCAGGGCTTCCGCGAGAAAGGGCTCGTCGCCGCAGGCCTCGCCGAACTCCGTGGCCCTGGTGGCGTGCCGCTCGGCTGCTGCGAAGTCGCCGCGCCCGATCTGCACGAAGGCCACATCCAGAAGCAGTGGAGCCTCGGTCCCGCCGTCCTGGACGCAGGCCAGGGCTTCCTCGAATGACCGGCTCGCGTCCGAGTAACTGTCCTGGAGCCTCGCCTCGCCCAGCAACCGGAGGGCGCGCGCCCGAAGCGTCGCCGGCGGCGGGGTCGCGAGCACGCGCTGGGCAAGCTCGATGGCGCGCTCCCGATCCCCGGCATGGAGGCAGTGATCGGCGGCGCGCAACCAGCGCTCCCGCCGGACCGCCGGATCGTCCGGGAGTGTCCGGTCAGCCGCCTGCTGCTCGAGCTCCGCCGCAACCTCGGGTGCCCCCCGCCTGCGCGCCTCCTCGGCCGCCTCGTGCAGGACCGCCGCGACAACGGCGTCGGGCTCGGCCGACGCTCGGGTGAGATGACGAGCGCGCTCCATCACGTCCGGGGCGGTCTCGGCGAGCCTCGCATGGAGCCGTCGTCGTCGGGCCGGCGACGCCTGGGCGTAGGCCGCGGCGGCGAAAAGGGGATGGGTGAACTCGACGAGCCCCCCGCGCTCGATGACCACCCCGGCCGCCAAGGCGGGCTCGAGAGCGTCGAGATCGATGGCCTGGCTCGCTGCGCGGCCGCTCGCCGCGACGGTCAGCAGCGCGTCGTGGGTCGCTTCCGGCAGGGCCGAGATCTTGTCCGCGACCAGCGCGGCCAGGCTGTGCGGCAGCGGGAGCGGCTGGCCTGATGGCGGCACGCCCTCCCGTTCGAGCGCGCGGGCGATCTCGAGGGCGAACATCGGATTGCCGCGGGACGCCGAGTCGACCTTGAGCAGCATGGGGCGACTGAGAGTCAGGCCGACCTGGTCGACGATGATCCCGAACAGCGCGGCCATGCTGAGCGGCCCCAGGCGAATGCGGGTCACTCGACCGTCAGGCGCTGCCCGCACGAAGGCCGGCGGATCAGACTCCGGTCGCGAAGACACCACCATCCCGATCGGCATCCCGTCCACTCGCCGGGCCGCGAACTCCAGGACGCGGATCGATGCCGAGTCCAGCCACTGCGCATCGTCGACCGCAACGACGACCGCGGCGCGGCCGCCCAGGATCCCGAGGAGCGTCAGGAAACCAGTTGCAACCGCCCGCTGGTCAGGGGCGCCGCCGTCATGCTGGGCCCGCAACAGGGCCGCATCGAGGGCCCTGCGTTGCGGGCTGGGAAGGCGGGCCGTCAGTTCGTCGTAGGCCCCGCCGAGGAGGTCCGTCAGGCCGGCGTACGGGAGCGCCGCGTCGGAGGCCGTGGGTCGGGTCTGCAGCACACTGAGACCCCGCGCTGCGGCGAGCTCGAGGACGTTGTGCCAGTACGTGGTCTTGCCGATCCCCGCCTCACCCTCGATGTGGAGGGTGGCGTGGCTGTCCTGCAGGCCGTCGAGGAAGCTCGACGCGACGCCCAGCTCTCGATCTCTGCCGACGATGCGATAGGACGCCGCAGTCCGGGACCGCATGGCCGCGCGCTTTCCTCTCTCCAGGACGCCCGACGGCGAGTCTACATCCGCACGAACCGGGAATCACCGGTTTCCCTGACGACGCTCCGGCGTCCACCGTGCGACCATGGGGACTGCGACGAGGGTCCGGAAGCGCCGGTCGGCCCGCACCTATCTCGTTGAGCGTTACTGGCCCGGCGTGTCGCGCGGCGATCTGATCGAGCGGCTCACCCGCGCAGTGGAGTGCGCCCAGGAAATGCGTGCCCAGGGCGCGCAGATCCGATACGTCGAGACGATGCTCATCCCCTCTGAGGACACGGTCCTGTGCCTGTTCGAGGCCGATGGTCCGGATCGCGTGGCCAGGCTCAACCGAGTGGCCGACCTGCCGTTCGACCGAATCAGCCGAGTCGACCAGCTCGGGCTGAAGGACGCCGAGGGATCAGGGCACGACACCGAGCGCACAGCGCCATGAGGTCACTGGGCAGGAACGCCAACACGAACCCTCGCCGCCTCGTCGTCGTCGGCCTCGTCGCGGTGGTCGTGGCAGCCATCGTGGCCGTTCAGGCCATCCAGCAGCCGACGGCGACCCCGACGCGCCCGGCCGACGCAGCGATCACCCCGCCCGTTCAGCCCCTGATCGCGAGCGTCGCCTACGTTCGGAGCAGCGGAGCCGACGGCCGGGTGTTGGCGGGCCGGCCGGTGACGGTCAGCGCCCACGCGCTGGGCGAGTCGGGCGTGGCGGCGCTCGAGCTGTGGGACGGCACCGAGCGGCTGGCCGCTCAGGGGGCCGGTTCTGCCCCGCCACGGCCCGCCTCATACGCCCGCTGGCAATGGACCCCTGCTGAGCCGGGGCTGCACACGCTGTTCGTGCGCGCCATCGACCTGCGCGGGGGCGTGGTCCAGTCAAACGTGGTCCGGGTGCAGGTCGCACCCTCGCCGGCAGGCAGCTCAACGCGCGCGATGTGGGCGCTGGCCGGAAGCTCGACGCGCCTGATAGGCGGTGCGCTCGGGATCGCCAGCCGGGGCCGGCGGCTCGACCTCACGGCCACCTCGGCGACCCGCTATGCGATCGCGACGCCAACGCTCCAGGCGACCCTGGAAGGCTGCGAGCTCCAGCTCAAGGTTGCCGCAATGCCCGCGCAGGCCACCGGTGTCCAGCTCGTGGGCCTGGCGCCGGCCGGATCGGCCTTCACCCCACTCGTGGCGCTCGCCGCCGAGGCCTCAGCGACGACCCAGACCATCGACTTGGCCGCCGCCGGCTCCTTCCTGTTCGCCGCCTCCGCCTTCGACGCTTCGGTTGTTGCCTACAGTCAGCCGGTCGAGGTCCTTGCACCGGCCCGCTGCGAGGGTGGCGGCTGGAGCGGTGGCCTGTCGCTCGTCGCCGGGAAGCTGCTCGGTGGCCAGGCGGTCGACAAGGCCTACCTCTACCTGACCCAGGGCAGTGGTGCGGCGGTGCGCGTCCCAGCCGGGCAGAGCGAGTTCGTCGAGACGGACGGCAGCGGTGCGCTGGACTTCGGCCCAGTGCTCCCGGCGCTCGACGGGTCGCCTCTCGCCATCGAGGCATGGGGCTGGAAGGGAGACCAGCTCGTCAACCTCGGCAGCGGCTCGTTCACCCCCGCTCCCACGCCGTCGTCAGGCGCCAATGGCGCATCGAGTGGCGGCGCGACGATGACCTTCGGCGGCGGGCTCGAGAAGGTGGCCGGCACGCTCACGACGCTCAGGGTCATCAACAGAGTTCTGTCCAACGATGCGTCGGCACCGGCCGGCGTCGACTGCGTCGGTCCCAGCGAATTCTGCTACTACGAGGAAGCCGCCAGCTCCGGGACCATCGAGCGGCCGGCCGATGGCACCACCAAGCCGCTCCTCAAGAGGTTCCGGTGGACGACCGTGCTGGCGAATGTCAATCAATTCGTGTGGCAGATCCTGCCCTATCCGCCTCCGAAGTCGGCCGATCTGACCCCCCCGTTCGTGGTCGACCAGGGGGTCGTCGTCGTGACCCCCGGCGAGCCCGAGGGTGAGTTCAGCATCGACTTCAACAAGTACTTCCTGCACACCACCCCGACGCTCTCTCTGGGCCTTTCGACCACCCAGTCGTCTGGCGGACAGCTACAGCTGTTCGGCAATCTCGGCGGGTCGTCAAGCTCAACCGCCACGCCCGCGCCGAGCAAGAGCAGCACGATCGGCCAGTTCGCGTACGCCAGTCTCGACGCGCTGCAGCTCGCGGCGTTCGGCGACAAGTTCTACGTCCGGCTCGTGCCGATCGAGTTCAACTCCGCGTCGCCGCCCTCGAACGCCGTCACGCTCGATGTCGTCGAGCCGGCCGTAGCGATCGAGGTCATCGACCCGCACGCCGGCGAGGGCTGGAACCAGAACGCCTACACGGTCCAGTGGACGTTCGAACCGCCGGTCGGGCCGGATCCGGCGTACGCGCGCTGTGCCCTCGTGACCTCGGTTGATTTCGGCGTCGTCGGGCCGACCGCAGCGCTATACGAGGCGTATCGCCAGTCCGGCAAGCCCCTGTGCTACGAGCCGCCCAGCGACGACGGCTGGAGCGTATGGGACGCCTTCGACGCGTTCGTCGAGTTCGTGAGCGATGTCTGGGATTACGTCGCCGACGCCGCCGACTGGGTCAAGCAGCAGGTCGTCGCCGTCGTCCTCACCGCTGTTCCATGCAAGGAGATCGCCAGCGAGGAGGTCTGCAAGGGGATCGCCAACACGGCGCTCAACGCAGCTCTGATCTCGGTCGGCGTCCCGCCGACCCTGCCCGACTTCGACACCGTCGTCGCGGGCCTGAAGGGCGACCTCGAGACATTCATCGTCCAATCGGCGCAGTCCATACCCGGGGTGGCCGAGGCCTGCGGCCTGGCCGAGGCCGGCAATGCCGTGTCGAGCAAGGTCGAGACCTGCGAGGAGCTGGCCGGCGTCGCGATCGACGAGATCATCAGCCAGGTCAAGCAGGCTCGCAGCGACGCGGCGGGCCAGGCCTCGGGCTGGGCCGCGCCGGGCGTCACCTTCGAACCCGACCCCCGGGGCATCTGGCACCCGCCGGCCTTCAACCTCACCATCACCCGCACGAGCGACCCGGTCCTGCCCAAGACGTGCTCGCTCTGGACCTCGATGAAGTCGACCAAGAAGGGCTGGACGTTCCCGGAGCTCTGGAACGGCTACCCCAAGAACGTGACGAGTGACGTCTCGGGTGTTCCGCTCACCGGGGCCGGCATGATCATCCCGCCGATGGCGCCGGGCAAGTCCATCACCCGCAAGCTGTGGCTCAGCCAGCCGACGATCTGGTTCGAGTCGCAGCGCTCGGAGTGGTACTGGAAGTACTACCAGGCGCTCAACACGGACCTCGCCCAGTTCAGTCGCGCGTGGGTCCTCCTGACCGGCGGCTCGGAGCTGACGTTCGGCGTGGGCAGCAACTGTGCCAAGGCTTCGGAGCAGGGCCCAGTGGTCCTGGCGAAGAGCGCATATGACAGCAACTTAGCGGCACGCGGCAGCTCCACGATCCCGCGTGCTCCGGTGGCTCGCGCCCTGGCTGGCGGCCCCACTGATCCTCGGGATCGCGGGGGCGGGCATGTCCGCCCCGTCCACGGTCGCCCGGGCCTGGTTCGACGAGCCGCTTCCTGGCGCCCACCTGCCGTTCGGTTCCGTCGAGATCGCGGTTCATGCGACCGCTCCCGGCGGCCTGGATGCAATCCGCATGTCCGTCGATGGCGCCGTCGTCGAGACGCGACCGGTGGCGGGCAAGCCTCGCCTGGCAACGGCCCGATTCGATTGGCTGCCGCAGGGGGAGATGGGCTACTGGCTGATCGTGCGTGGCCGGTCGGGCGAGACGTGGGGACTGGCGGCGGCGGTCTTCGTCATCGTCGGGAATCCGATCCCTGGCGCCGCGTCCGCATCCCCGTCGCCCTCCGCCGCCTCGCCGTCGCCGCTGGCAACGGCCAGTGCCGCGCCGTCCACGGCCACTCCCAGCGCGACGGCAGTATCGACACCGCGACCGACGCCGACGACCCGGGCGACACCCACGCCGACAGCTCTGGCGACTCCGAAGCCGAAGCCGACGCCGACGCCGGGGTCGACGCCGACGTCGACTCCCAGCCCAGCACCGACTCCCAGCCCCGCCGCGACGCCCAGCCCGAGTCCAACCCCCTGCCTGCCCCCGGCGCCGTTGCTCATCTCGCCGCCGGGCGGTGCGCTGCTCGCTGACGACACCCCGACGCTTTCGTGGGCCTACCGGATCGCGCCAACGTGTGACCCGACGCGCTTCCGGGTCCAGGTCTCGACGGCCCGCGACCTCTCGTCGCCACTCCTCTCGGCGCAGGTTTCCGGCGGCACGTTCAGCTGGGATGTGCCTGCTTCCCTGGCGCCCTTCGTCACCTATTTCTGGCGCGTGAACCCGCAGGCGGCCGATGGGAGATACGGCCCGTCGTCCGATGTGTGGAGCTTCTGCGTCCGGGCCTGCCCGTGAGCAGACAACGGAGGTGACCCTTGGATGATCGGATGACCCGAGGGAGGCTGCTGCTGCGCACGCTGCTGACCGCGTCATTGCTCGCCGCCTGCGGCGGAGGCAGCGCGAGCGGAAGCGGGAGCACCGAGCCTCCTGCCAGCTTGACCCAGGACGCCTCCGCCCAGAGCACGGCCTCGACCCAATCGGGAGGCGGCAGCAACTTGGCCCTGGACGGCTGCACGATCGTCACCGCCGCCGACGCCCAGGCCATCTTCGGCATGCCGATGGCGAAGTCGGACGCCGGGACCACGACACCGCAGATCCTGGCGGCGTGCGTTTGGGACGGCGGGCCCGGCACGGGCACGATGGCGCTGGTCAGCAAGCTCCTGCAGTTCCGGGTGTGGGACGGCTCAGTGTTCTACGCACCCGACTCGTACAAGGAGATGCCTGGCTTCGAGAAGATCGATAGCCTCGGCGATGGGGCGTATGCCTACGGAACTGGGTCGTTCGACCTGGTCATCCTGGTCGGCGAGCGAACGATCAGCCTCGGCGCCAGTGGCTTCCTCCCCAAGGATCGGGACCAGGTGCGGCAGGCGGTGCTCGGCTTGGCCCACGACGTCCTCGGCCGAATCTAGGACACCCCACGGCTTCACGGCGTCCCCTCCTGCGCCCCTCCTCAGGCGCGAACCGGCGCCAGCCAGCAGCCGCGCCTCGCCGATCCCGGCCTCGCCGGCGAGGCGCAGCGACGCCCCACAGCCGCCCCGTGCCTCGGTCGCCCGGCACGCGGGCAGGCGGAGGAGGTCGTCCTCGTCCGAGGAGGATCGGGCACAGGGTGGGCGCGCCCGTGGCCCATGGGCCAAATCTAGTCCGATCACCGGACAGTGCATCGGTCACCTGACCGATGCACTCGCGGCGTCGTCGGCCGAACGTCGTGTCGAGCGCACCTGCGCAGCGATCGATGCTCTGGAGGCAAGCATGGCGAAGTTCATGGACGTCCACACCGGCTTCTACGGGGTGACCGCCCAGCAGCTCCAGGAGGCCCACGAGAGCGACCTGGCGATCCAGGGCGACGAGGGCGTCGTGTTCGAGCGGGCCTGGCTGGATCCCGGGGCCGGCAAGGTCTTCTGCCTCGCGACGGGGCCGTCGAAGGAGGCCGTGATGCGCACCCACGAGCGTGCCGGCCACCCGACGGCCGAGGTCTACGAGCTCCTGGTGGAGGTGTGATGATGCGTCGACGACTCCTGGCCGCCGCGTCCGCGGTGGCCCTCGCGATCGGGGTGGCTGCGCCCGTGGCCGCCGCCGGAAGCCCGACCTGCAGCGAGCTGTTCGGCTACCCGCACGGCTACCACGTCGTGGCCGACTACGTGACCGGGATCGGCAGCGAGCTGCTCGGCGGCCCCGGCATCGACTGGCCGCCGACGGGCGTGAACGCCGCGGGGGGCGCTGCCCACCCGGGCGGGCCATACCACGGCGGGGTGATCGCGCCCGGCGCCTCGTTCTGCACCGACTCGAACTCGCCGGGCGCGCACCTCTAGGCGGCTCGCGAACCGGTTGGCCGGCCCGCCCTCGTGGGTGGGCCGGCCGATTCGCGCCTCCGCCTATGTCAGCGGGCGGCCAGCGCGCCGCCGGAGACCGCGTCCCCGCCCGGCGAGGAAGGCGCCGCCGTCGCGACCGTCGCGACCCAGGCGGCGATCTCGGCTCGCCGCGCGGCGCCAAGCTTGGCCAGGATGTGCTCGACGTGGGCGCTGACGGTCTTGGGTGAGACGAACAGGGCTTCGGCGATCGCGGTGTTGGTGAGGCCTGCCGCGATGTGGCGGGCGACCTCGAACTCGCGGACGGTGAGCGGATGCCACGGCTCCTGCTCGGCGCCGCGTCCACGCGCCGCGCGCTCCAGCTCGGCCACCCGGGTCAGCAGGGGCTGGCTCCGGAGCCCGGCGGCTGTGTCGCGCGCCGCGCCGAGGATGGGCAGTGCCGCCGCGTAGCGGCCGGCGCGCAGCAGGCAGGCCGCCAGGTCGAGCCGGGCCCACGTGGCCTCCCAGGCCCTGACGCGGGCATCCCAGCCGGCGACGGCTCGCTCGAGCGCCGAGCGGGCTGCGACGGTCGCGCCGGTTGACAGCCGAAGGAGGCCCTCGGCGTGGTCGAGCGCGGGAGCGGCAATCGCCCAGCCTTCGATCAGGGGCCGCACTCCAACGAGCCAACGCTCCGCGGCCTCGGGGCGGCGGTCGGCGAGGGCCGCCCGCACCGCCGTGACAACGAACGGCACGAGGTGCGCCCGCTCGCCGCTCGGGGCCGCAAGCTCCACAG
This sequence comes from Chloroflexota bacterium, assembly GCA_021812735.1. The sequence continues at coordinate 10,952 of JAKAMV010000140.1, forward strand.
CCTCCCAGCAGTGGTCCAGGGCGCGGCCCGGATCACCGGCGACCAGAGCCGTCTCCGCGAGGCCCCAGAGCGGGGGCAGGACCAGGTCCACCTCGCCGCTCGGGCGACCGACGGCCAGGCAGGCATCCAGCAGCGTTCGGGCCCGATCGACCTCGCCCCGCCCGAAGGCGACGAAGGCGAGCGCGGCCCGGGAGCCCATCGTCCCGCGGCGACTTCCGCGCTGGACGAGCTCGAGCTCGGCCGCGGCCACGGCCTCGTCCCACCGCCCGTCGGCCCAGGCCACGAGCGCGGAGGTCGCGGCCAGGACGTGGCGGCAGTAGGACTGCTGGATCTCGTCGGCGTAGCGGATGCCCTCCTCGATCCCGACGCGACACGCGGCGTGCTCCATCACCCGGAAGGCGACGTCGGCCGCCACGCGATAGGCCGTGACCGCGGTGCTCTCCATCTTGGCCTCGCGGGCCTCGCGGGCGATGGCCAGCATCTGTGGGAGCCCCACTTCGGGCCGCCCGGCGAGGATGTCGGCCTGGGCGAGCATGTAGTCGATGTCGAGCTCGTAGTTGCGCAGGGTCGCCGCGTCGAGCCCACCCTGGCGGACGAGGCGTCGGGATTCCTCGAACAGCGCACGGGCCTCCGGTAGCCGGACGGCATCGAGCTCCATGATGGCCTGCATGAGCCGAACCTCGGCGAGCGCCTCCGCGCGGGATGGCGACACTGGCAGGGCCAGGAGCTCGGCCTCCGCCCGGTCGAGGAGGGCCGCTCGTTCGCTGCGCGGCCGCACGTCGCGCCGGGCGTTGCTCGCGAGGGGAAGGAGCTGCCAGGCTGCCTCCAACAGTCGCCCGGCCTCCAGGAAGTACTGCCGGGCGAGGGTGGCGGTCTGCTCGATCAGCGCCACGTCATCCACGGCTAGGGCGGCCTCGCAGTACTCGCCGTAGAGGTCCCCGAGCTCGCTCGCCGACAGGCCGGCCGGCAGGTTCGCGACGGCCCGCCGGTAGAGCTCGGCAGCCTCATAGCGGCTCGAGATCGCGCCGGCCGCTCGGGCGCCGGACAGGGCCGTCCGGTAGGCCTGCTCGCGAAGCCCGGCCCGCTCGAAGTGGAGCGAGGCGTGGATCTCGGAGGCGCCGACAAGCGAGGCGCCGAACTCGGCAGCGCGGGCGTGCAGCCGGCGCAGGTCGCTCGCCGGCACGCTGTCGTACAGGGCATCCCTGAGCAACTGATGCCGGAAGTCGTAGAAGCCCCGGTCGACGTGCTCGAAGGGGTAGAGGATCGAAGCCTTGACGAGTTCCTCGAGCGGTGCGTCGAGGTCCGCGAGCTGACGGTCCATGATGCCGGCCAGCACCTCGGGCACGAAGCACCGGCCCATGACCGCGCCGGCTCGCGCGACGGCCTGGGCTTTCGGGCTGAGGCGGGCTACCCGCGCGAGGACCGCGTCCTCGATCGTCGAGGGCACGGCGGCGTCGCGGATGAGGCGGCCATCGGTGTCCGCGGCCTCGTCCAGCGCGCTCAGCAGCTCCTCGATGTGGAGCGGGATGCCGTTGGTCCGCTCGTGGACCGCCTGCGCGACCTCGCGCGGCGCCGGCAGGCCGGTCCCGAGCAGCAGGGTCGTGACAAGCGCCGTCTCGTCCGGCGACAGCCGCTCGAGCCGAACCTCCTGGGCCAGGCGCTGGGACAGCAGGCGGGCGCGCCACTCGCGGTGGATCGTCCCGGCGGGCAGGTCGTCGAGGCGATACGTCCCGAGCAGGAGGAGCGGCCGCTCGGCGGCGCCACGGGCCAGCTCGCTCACGACCTCCAGGCTGAGCTCGTCTGCCCACTGGAGATCCTCGAACGCCAGCAGGGTCGGATGATCGGCGGCGGCCAGAATCCGGTCCGCAATCTCCAGCACCAGCAGCCGACGCGACCCCAGCGAATCGAAACCGCGGCCTCCGCGGACCTGGAGCAGCTCCGGTCCGAGATCGCCGAACTCCTCGGCACGCATCGAGCGGGCGAGGTCGAGCACCGAGGCGAGCGGGACGAGCGCGTCCTGGGGTGACAGGTCGCCCTTGGCCCGCCGGAAGCCGAGCCCGCGCGCCTTCTGGATCACGGCCTGGAGCATCCGGCTCTTGCCGATCCCCGGCTCGCCGGCGAGGAGGATCAGGCCGCCACGTCCGCTTGCAGCCTCGCCGATACGCCGGTCGGCAAGGGCCAGGAGGTCGTCGCGACCGACGAGGAGCGGGCTCTGGATGAGTCGGGACGCGCTCATGCCAGCAAGTTTACGGCTGTCGCCATGTCGGGCATCGGTCGAATGACCGATGTTCGCACCGGGTCCGTGCACGCATAGTGCCGACAGTAAGCGCCACCCCCCGTCGACCCACGGAGGCTTGCCCGATGCGCCCGACGTCCCGAGCCGCGATCGCGCTGGCTCTCAGCCTGATCGCCGGCATGGCACCGCCGCTCGTCGGCCTCTCGAGGGCCGCCGTAGCGAGTGCGACGCTGACCTCCTCGACTGGCAACGGCCTCGACACCTTCGGGAAGTCCGTCGCCGCCTCCGGCGACATCGTCGCCGTCGGCGCGCCGCATCATGATGCCGGTGGCGACGTCAACAGCGACGAGGGCGCCGTCTTCGTGTACCAGCGCGGGCCGTCCGGCTGGGCGAGTGGCACCGAGATCGCGCAGCTGACCGCGTCGGACGCGCAGGTCAGGGACCAGCTCGGCTGGGCGGTCGCGATCTCCGGCGACGTCATCGCAGCGTCGGCCATCCGCGCCAACGGCGGCGCGGGCGCCGTATACGTCTTCGTCAAGCCGGCCGGTGGCTGGACGTCGATGACCGAGACGGCCTACCTGCGCAGTTCCACGGGCGACTACCTCGACCTTGGCTGGTCCATCGCCATGTCCGGGTCGATGATCGTGGCCGGGGCTCCCAGCTATGACGTCGGCCTGAAGGACGACGCGGGGGCCGCCCTAGTGTTCGAGGAGCCGGCATCCGGATGGGGCCCGCGGTCGGCCGGGGACATTACGGAAACGGCCTTCCTGTCCCTCTCGACGCCACAGGCGCACGGCCAGTTCGGCGCCTCCGTGTCGGCTTCGGGCGGCACCATCGTCGTCGGCTCGCCGGGCGAGGGTCCGTATTCCGGCGCGGCGTACGTCTATCAGGCGGACCTGACGATCGGGTGGGAGACGCTCACCCTGATGGCCAGGCTGGCGGCCTCGGACGGCGACTCGAACGATGCGTTCGGCTACTCCGTCGCCGTTCGCGGGCGACTCGTGGCTATTGGGGCGCCGTGCGACGACGATCTCGACGGGACGACCTGCTCCGGCGCGGCGGGCGAGCACAGCTGGGGCTCGGTGTACGTCTTCCGCGAGCCCTTCACGGGCTGGGCCTCCACCACCCAGCTCGCGCGTCTCCATGCAGCGACGCCGCACGCCTTCGAGAGCCTCGGCTTCTCGGTCGCGATCACCGACGACGGGATCTACGCGGGTGCCCCTGGCTGGCCCACGGGCTCGAGCTCCAGCGGGCGCGTCTACCGGTTCGTCCAGCCGTCCGGCGGCTGGAGCGACACGACCGAGGCGAGCCTCGAGTACCAGGCGCGGGAACGCTTCGGCAAGGCGCTCGCGGGCGTGGGACACACGCTCGCGATCGCCGACTCGAGCGGCCTGCGTGGCGGCACCGTGACGGTCGAGGTCACCGACGAGACCGCGCCGGTGACGAGCATCGAGCTGACCCCCGAGACGCCCGACGGGTCTGTGGGCTGGTACGCCACCTCGCCCACGATCCGGGTCACGGCCTCGGATCCCGGCGGCAGCGGCGTTGCCGGCCTGCGCTGCACGGTCGACCCGGCGGTCGCGCCCTCGACCTTCGGCGACTTCCCGGCCAGCTGCCCCTTCGCCGATCCTGGCGACATCCTGGCAGTCGACGGCGCCCACACGGTGTATGCAGCCAGCATCGACGCTGCCGGGAACGCTTCGGACGTCGTGAGCGCGACCGTCTCGTTTGATGGCGCCGCCCCGGTCACGACCATTTCCCTGACGCCGGAGGCGCCCGACGGCACGAACGGCTGGTACACCCAGCCCGTCTCGGCCGCCGTGTCGGCCACCGATGCCGGATCGGGCGTCGCCGAGACCCGCTGCGCC
>JAKAMV010000141.1 GCA_021812735.1 Chloroflexota bacterium
GGTTCGGCGCCACCGCCTGCCAGTCGGGGTCGGCGTACGTCTGGAGGTGCGCCATCGCGGGGCCGGCCGCCGTCAGGCGCGCCTCGAGCGCGTCCGCCTGGGCGGGGAGCGCCTCGATGATCGCCGGCGCCTGCTTCTGGAGCGCGCGCAGCTGCTCGAACCGCGCCGCCTGGGCGTCGAGCCTCTGCTGGGCCGAGCGGCAGCCGCGGACCAGCTGCTCGAGCATCTGGCGACGCTGGGCCTCGGGCGTCGCATCGTCAAGCTGCTGGCGGATGGTGAACGCGCCCCGCAGGTCAGCCTTGGCGCCGTCGAGGGCGGCAGCGAACGGGGCGGCCGCCTCGTCGCCGAACTGCGCCTGGGCGAAGCCCAGCTCCTGCTCCGAGTCGCGGACGGCGTCGTCGGCCTGGAGGAGCAGGCTGTTGGCCAGGGCGTCGAGGTCCTTGTCGGACAGGCGGCTCAGGTCGTCGGGGCGGCCCGTGCGACTGGGGGCATTCCCGGTCGCCTCGCGGTGCGTGGCGAGGTACCAGACGATCAGCGCAGCGCCGACGACGACCGCCGCGATGGCGAGCAGGGTCGGCAGGGGGCTGTCGCCGCTCGCCGAGGACGGCGTCGGCGCCCCGGTGGCGATCGGCCCGGCCGTCGCGACGGGAGCCGTGGGCTTGGTCGCGGTGAGGGCCGCGCCCAGCTGGTCCGCGAACGCGATGGCAGCCTGGTCCGGCGCGCCGGCGCGAAGGCTCGCCGGCAGCGTCTTCGACAGGAGCAGCTGGAGGTCGCTGTCGGAGACGGGGACAGCGTCGCCCTTCCAGTAGCCGTAGGCGTGGTCGCTCATCGCGATCACGAGCAGGAGGTCCGCGCCGCCGAGGCCGCTCGCCCGGGCGGTGTCGGTCGCGAAGGCCGCCGGGTCGGCCCCGCCCGTCGTGTCGAGGTACCAGACCCAGGGCTGGACGCCGGTGACCGCCTGGACGCGGTCGAACGCCGTCTGGATCTGTGCAGCGGCGTCCGCCGGGAGGACGCCGGCGTCGTCGGTGACGGGCGAGGCGAGGTGCTTCGGGCTGGCGGCGCTGACGAGCGGGGCGAGCAGCAGGGCGAGGACGAGCCCGGCGACGAGGGCGACCGGTGCCAGGGTGGCGAGTCGAGCGGCGGCGCGGCGCATGGACCTCTCCCCCTGCTGCGGGCGCACGGCACCGGGCCGCGGGCGCGAGTGCATTCTGCCCCCGATGGGGGCGGGCGCGCGACTTGGGGGTGCGGCGCGACCGACCTCAGCTGGGCGCGACGGAACGGGCGCCCAGGCGGGCGCGGCACTCATGCGCGGTGCGTTGCGTCAGCCCTCGGCGTCGCGCTTCTCGGTGTCCGCCAGCTTGCGGCGGCTCTCCTCGCGGGCGCGGACCATCTTGGAGGCGGCGCTCATTCCCGCGCCCTCGCCCGTTGGACCCGGGACGGGGTTGCGGGGCGTCCGGCCGCTCGCCCGCGCCTCCTCGCGCTGCGCCTCGCGCCACGCCATCCGCTCGGCGATCGTGCGCTCGTAGCCCTGATCGGTGGGCAGGTAGTAGCGGCGATCCCGGAGCGCGTCGGGCAGGTACTGCTGGTCCACGTCGTGGTTGGCGAAGTCGTGCGGGTACTTGTAGCCGACGCCGATGCCGTGGGCCTTCATCCGCCGGTCGGCGGCGTTGCGCAGGTGGTTGGGCACGGGCAGCGAGCCGCGGTCCACGACGTCGGCGACGGCTTGCCAGTAGGCGGCCCCCGAGCGGTTGGACTTTGGGGCTGTGGCGACATAGGCGGCTGCCTGGGCGAGCGCGTACTGGGCCTCGGGCAGGCCGACGTAGTCGAGCGCCTGGGCGGCCGCCACCGCCACCTGGAGCGCGCGGGGGTCCGCGTTCCCCACGTCCTCGGACGCCGAGATGATCAGCCGCCGGGCGACGAACCGCGGGTCCTCGCCGGCCGCGATCATCGCCGCCAGCCAGTAGAGGGCCGCGTCCGGGTCGTTGCCGCGGAGGCTCTTGATGAACGCCGACACCGTGTCGTAGTGGCCGTCGCCGGCGCGGTCGTAGGCGAGCACGCGCTGCTGGGCGGCGGACTCCACGTTGGCCAGCGCGGGGGAGACGTGCCCCGCCTCGTCACGGATGTCCTCGTCCTCGGCCAGCGTGATCGCGCCCTCGAGGATCGTGAGCGCCTGGCGCGCGTCGCCGCCGGCCACGTCCACCAGGTGCTCGAACGCGTCGTCGGTCAGCGCCACGCCGCCCTTCGGCCCCAGCGGCCCCGCCACGCCGCGCTCCTCGTCGGCCAGCGCCCGCCGGATGATCGAGGCGATGTCCTCGTCGGCCAGCGGCTCGAGGCGCCACACGCGCATCCGGGAGAGGAGCGCCGAGTTGACCTCGAAGTAGGGGTTCTCGGTGGTGGCGCCGATGAGCGTGACCGTGCCGTCCTCGACGTGCGGCAGCAGCGCGTCCTGCTGGGCCTTGTTGAAGCGGTGGATCTCGTCGATGAACAGCACGCTCCGCCGGCCGGACATCGCCAGCTGCTCCTGCGCCTCGGCGACGGTGGCGCGGACCTCGGCCACGCCGGACATGACCGCGCTCACCGTCCGGAACTCGGCGCCCACCGCGTCCGCGAGCAGGCGCCCCAGGCTCGTCTTGCCGGTGCCGGGCGGGCCCCACAGCAGCAGGCTGGCGAGGTGGCCGCGCGCGACCGAGCGGCGGAGCGGGCCGCGCTCGCCCACGAGGTGCGCCTGGCCCGCGAACTCGTCGAGCGTGCGCGGGCGCATGCGGGCGGCGAGCGGCTGGCGCTCGGGCGGCGGGCGGAACAGGGGCTCGGGGCGGGCGCCTGTCTTCGGGCGCTGGGATGGCATGGAGCCAGTCTATGGTGCCGCGGTCGAGGCGGCACCAGATGACCTGGCGAGGGCAAGCCTCCGCGAGTCCGTGAGCCGGACGCGCCGGCGCTCGGAGCTCCGATCGACGCGCTGTCAGCCCGTGGCGATGCTTGCGCCGTGGCCGGGGCTACTTCTCGATGTAGGCGGTCACCGGTGGGATGACCCCATGGCGCCGCATGGTGGCTGCCAGCTCTGCGGGCGGCGACGCGAGGCCCGCCTCGATGGCGCCCATGTCGGCGACGTCAAGGCTGACGGCAATGTTGTTGCTGCCATCGGCCGCGACGTGGTCGACGACGTTCGAACCGCCCATCGCTCCGATGCTGGCGGCCCGCTCGCCCTTGAACGAAAGCCAGCGCTCCACGTCCTCGACGGCGTGGGTCAGGACAACCTTGGTCACCACGAGTCTCCCTTCTGGATGCCTGAGGGCGGCTCGCGGCTGGGACGCCGATCCGCTCAGGACGGGAGTATCGGCATGCGCCAGCGGAGTTCTGCTCGCGTCCCATTGGCGCGACCACTTGGACGTCAATCGCCTGCCGCCACCAACTCTGCAGCGAAGGACGGGTCCTCCGGGGCAGTGCCGATGGGCGTAGCCCTCCGTCCTCATCGGCGGGGGATCGGGCCGGTCGTCGACCGCCGTCAGGCGATCGTGACCACCTTGGCGATGTCGATGAGGAACCAGAGCCCGAAGAGGATCGCGAGCATCAGCACGGCCATCTCGCCGATCTGCCGCACGTCGCGGGCGACGTAGGCGTACTCCTGCTCGGTGCGGCCGGCGAGCGATCCCCCGGCAGCGCCGGCGTGGGCCTCGCGCGTGGGGCGCTCCGCCGAGCGCTCCTTGGAGCGGGTGCGGGCCGCTTCCGCCTGGCGCTCCTGCTCGAGCAGCTGCCGCTCGAGCTCGGCCGCGCGCTCCGCCTCGGTCTCGGTCAGGCCGGCGGGTCGCGGCGCGATCGGGGCGGGGCTCGGCGCCGGCGACGTGGCGGGACGGCGGTCGATGGGCCGGCGCTGGCCGGGACGGACGCTGCCGCGCGCTCGCTTCGCCATGACGGTGTGCTGGGCCTCCTGCACTGCGGCGCCCGCGGGCGCGGGGGCCGTCGGCCGGGAAGGATACACCGGGTCCGCACCGCGGCGTCCCGCTGGTAGACTCGGCGAGTCTGACCGGAGGAGACCTTGGACGCCACCAGCAGCGGCCTCGCGACCGCAGCCCTCGCCATCGCCGTCGTCGTGCTCGTCGTGCTCGCGGTCCTGTTGTGGCGCCGCGTGTCCGAGCTGGAGCGTCGGCTGGCCAGCCTGACGAGCGCGGGTGACGGACGCAGCCTGGAGTCCACGCTGCACGCCACGCTCGACAAGGTCGCTGCGCTCTCGACCGGGGTGGACCAGCTCCGGTCGCGGGCCACGGTGATGGAGGCGGTGCAGAAGCGGGCGATCCAGCGCTCCGGGCTGGTGCGCTACAACCCGTTCGAGGACACCGGCGGCAACCAGAGCTTCGCAGTGGCGCTCCTCGACGACCGCGGCGACGGCGTGGTGGTGAGCAGCCTCCACACGCGCCAGAACACGCGCGTCTACGCGAAGGCGATCAGCGGCGGCTGGTCCGAGGCGGCGCTGTCCGACGAGGAGGCCGAGGCCCTCCGCATGGCCATGGCGCAGGACATCCCGGGCGCCAGGTCCTGACCGGTCGAGCGGCCGTGACACCGGAGCTGGCACGGCGGCGCGGCATGGTGGCCGCATGGCCGAGCTCCGTGAACCTCCTCCCGCCAAGGTGACCCGCCGCGCGCGCCGCGGCGAGGCCGCCGGGCTGAACCAGATCCCAGTCTGGGGCGCGTCGCCGCCGGCGACCACGCCATCAGAGGCCGCCCAGGCAGAGGGCCCAGGGCAGGACGGCCTCCGGGCGCTGCTCGCGGGCCTCAACCGGGAGCAGCTCCGCGCCGTCACGCACGCCGACGGGCCGCTGCTCGTGGTGGCCGGGGCGGGCACGGGGAAGACCCAGGTCATCACCCGTCGCATCGCCTGGCTGGTCGCCACGCGACGCGCCAAGCCGTCGGAGATCCTGGCCCTCACGTTCACGGACCAGGCCGCGGACGAGATGCAGACGCGCGTGGACCAGCTCGTCCCGTACGGCTACACGGACACGGCCATCTCCACGTTCCACGCGTTCGGGGACCGGCTGCTGCGGGAGTTCGCGCTCGAGCTGGGGCTGCCCACGGACCTGCGGGTGCTCAGCCGCCCCGAGACCGTCGTGTTCCTGCGCGAGCGGGTGTTCGACCTGGGCCTGGACGAGTACCGGCCGCTGGGCGACCCCACCAAGTTCCTGGACGCGCTGGCCACCCTGTTCAGCCGCGCCAAGGACGAGGATGTGTCGCCCGAGGCGTTCCTCGCCCACGCGGAGCGCCTCGCGGATGCGGCGGCGGCCGCAGTGGACGCGGCGGAGTCGAATCCGGCGGCTGACCGCGAGGCGGCACTCGCCCTGGCGGAGGAGGCGCGGCGCCGGCTCGAGCTGGCGCGGGCGTACGCTGCCTACCAGCGCCTGCTGGCCGCGCACGGCGCGGTGGACTTCGGGGACCAGGTGAGTCTGGCCCTGCGGCTGCTGCGCGAGTCGCCCTCGGCGCGGGATGCCGTCCAGCGACGGTTCAAGTACGTCTTGGTGGACGAGTTCCAGGACACCAACCGCGCCCAGGCAGAGCTGGTGGCGCTGGTCGCCCAGCCGCACCGCAACGTGACGGTGGTGGGCGATGACGACCAGTCCATCTACAAGTTCCGGGGCGCCGCGATCAGCAACATCCTCGAGTTCCGCGAGCGCTACCGGGCCGCCAAGGTGGTCGTGCTGCGGCGCAACTACCGCTCCCGCGCGCCGATCCTGGACGCGGCGTACCGTCTCGTCCGGCACAACGACCCGGACCGCCTGGAGGTTCGGGCGGGGATCGCCAAGCGGCTGGTCGCCACGCGCAAGGGGAGGGCCGCGCCGGTGCGCCACGAGGCGTTCACCACCGGCGCCGAGGAGGCGGACTGGATCGCCAGGGACGTCGCGCGGCGGATTGCCGCTGGAGCCGGCGCGCGCGACATGGCTGTTCTGGTCCGGGCGAACGCGGCCGCGGACCCGATCCTGCGGTCGCTCAACCTCGAGGGCATCCCGTGGCGCTTCTCGGGGACGAGCGGGCTCTACGCGCGGCCAGAGGTGAAGCTGCTCCTGTCGTTCCTGCGCGCGGTCGCGGATCCGGGCTCGTCGGTGGACGTCTACGCGCTGGCCGCCTCGGAGCTCTACGGCCTGGGTGGCGAGGACCTGGCGTCCATCGTCCAGATGGCCCGGCGGCGCAATCGCTCCGTCCTGGAGGTGCTGGAGGAGCTCGGCCGGCAGCCCGGGATCCTGCGCCTCGCGCCGCAGACGCGGACCGCGAGCGCCAGGCTGGTGGCGGACCTCCGGCGGTTCACGGCGCTCGCGCACGAGCGGCCCGCGGGCGAGGTCGCCTACGCGTTCATGCGCGAGACGGGCTGGCTCAAGCGGCTGGCCGAGGCCGGGACGGTCGCAGCGGAGGAGGCGCTGTCCAACCTGGCGCGCTTCTTCGACATCGTCCGGGCACAGTCGGCGCTGCTCCCGGACGACCGGGCGATCTTCCTCGCCCCGCACCTCCAGACGCTGATCTCCGCGGGTGACGACCCGGCGACGGCGGACATCGACCCGGACGCGGACGCCGTGGCGGTGATGACGGTGCACAAGGCCAAGGGCCTGGAGTTCCCGGTCGTGTACCTGCCCGGGCTCGTGTCGGGGCGCTTCCCGGCCACCGCGCGGCGCGAGCCCCTGTCGCTGCCCGTGGAGCTCGTCGACGAGACGCTGCCCGAGGGCGACTACCAGCTCCAGGAGGAGCGCCGCCTGTTCTACGTCGGCATGACACGCGCCCGCGACGAGCTGGTGCTGACGCACGCCGCCGACTACGGCGGGGCGCGGGCGCGCCGCGTGTCGCCGTTCGTGCTCGAGGCGCTGGACCTGCCGGTGGCGGCGGGCACGGTGGGGGCGGGAGCGTCCGCCCGGCGCCCGCTTGACCGCCTGGCGAGCCTCGAGCGGACCGAGGCGGCGCCGGCGGCGGTGCCGCGCCGCGACGACGAGCCGCTGACCCTCAGCTTCTACGCCGTCGACGACTACCTGACGTGCCCGCTCAAGTACAAGTTCGCCCACCTGCTCCGGGTCCCGCTCGCGCCCCACCACTCGATCGTCTACGGCGCCGCCCTCCACGCCGCGGTGTCCGAGTTCCACAAGCGTCACGCCCGCGGCGAGGTGATGAGCGAGGGGGCGCTGGTCGCCGCCTTCGAGGCCACCTGGACGAGCGAGGGGTTCCTCTCGCGCGAGCACGAGGAGGCGCGGCTGGCGTCCGGGCGCGAGGCGCTGCGCAGGTTCCGGGAGGAGCAGCTCCGACCGGGCGCGGTGGTGCCGGCCTATGTCGAGCGGGACTTCTCGTTCCTGCTCGACGGGGATCGCGTGCGCGGCCGGTTCGACCGGGTGGACATCGTGGCCCGCGAGCAGGGAGAGGGCGCACCCGAGGCCGTGTCCTCCGACCACCCGTTCGCCGCCGACGTCGTGGAGCCCACGCTCGGGCTCGCCCCCGAGCACGTGGTCATCACCGACTACAAGTCGTCCGACGTCCGCGACCCGGCCAAGGCGCGCGAGCGGGCGAGGAACTCGCTCCAGCTGTCGATCTACGCCATGGCCTACGAGGCGATGACGGGCCGGCTGCCAGACGAGGTGGCGCTACACTTCCTCGAGACGGGGCTGGTGGGCCGGGCGCCCGTGGACGCCAAGCGGATCGACAAGGCGCGCGACGCGGTCCGGGGCGCCGCGGCGGGCATTCGGGCGCGTGAGTTCGGGCCCAAGCCCGACTACATCGCGTGCGGCTTCTGCGCCTACCGCGAGATCTGCCCCTCGAGCGCGGCGCGCCGATGACGGGCAGGCTGGATCCGGCGTCGCGGGCGGCCGTGGAGGCGGTCCTCGCCGGGCGTGCGGCGGGCGCGGTGGTCGAGGGGGACAACCTCGACCTGCTGGCGGCCCTGCCGGACGGCGTGGTGGACCTCGCCTACGCGGACCCGCCGTTCGCGACGGGGGCAACGCGCCGGCTGCAGTCGATCCGGCTGGGGGAAGGGGATCGCGAACGCCCCGGGTTCCGCGGCGAGTCGACGCCGTACCGGGTCACGAGCGACCACGCCTACGACGACGCGCTGCCGCTGGATGACCACCTGGCGGCGCTCCGGGCGCGGGTCGAGGCGCTCCACCGCGTCCTCGCGCCGCACGGTTCGCTCTACCTGCACGTGGACTGGCGGACCGTCCACCATGTCCGCCTCATGCTCGACGAGGTGTTCGGGCCCGAGCGGTTCCTCAACGAGCTCGTCTGGGCGTACGACTACGGCGGCCGGGCGCCGGGCCGATGGCCCCGCAAGCACGACACGATCCTGTGGTACGCCAGGGGGGACGCTTGGGTGTTCGAGCGCGACGCCATCGACCGTGTTCCGTACCTGGCGCCGGGGCTCGTCGGACCGGAGAAGGCGGCGCGCGGCAAGCTGCCGACCGACGTGTGGTGGATGACGATCGTGCCGCCGGGGTCGGCGGAGCGGACGGGCTACCCCACGCAGAAGCCGCTGCGGCTCCTCGAGCGGATCGTGGCGGCGTCGAGCCGTCCGGGCGACCTGGTGCTGGACCCGTATGCCGGCAGCGGGACCACTGGCGTGGCGGCGGCACGGCTCGGGCGGCGATGGCTGCTGGCGGACCGCAACCCCGAGGCCGTGGCGATCGCACGGCGGCGGCTGGTGGCAGCGCTGGAGGCGGACGAGTGATCGAGGCGGTCACGCTCGACTTCGGGAACACCCTGGTCCCGGTGCCCGGGTCGGCGTTGCGCCGCGTGGTGGAGCTGACCGCCCAGGCGATGGCCCGGCGCCTCGGACCGTTCGACGCGGGCCAGGTCCTCGAGGTCTGGGGCCAGGAGCGGGAGCGCCAGTTCCGCGAGGAGGTGCCGCAGTTCCGCGAGGTGGACATGGCGCAGCGGATCGTCCGGATCCTGGCCCGCCTCCGGGGCATGGCGCCGCCCGCGGACGACGTCCGCTGGGATGATGCCGCGGCCGCGGGCCGCAGCGACCCCGCCGAGGTCGCGTGGGTCGTGGACGTCTACTCGCGCGCCTTCGTGGACGCGCTGCCGGCCGCGTACGGCGCCGGCGCCCTGATCGAGCGCCTTGCCCGGTTCAGCCGAGTCGGCATCCTGTCCAACTGGCCGCTCGCGGCGACGATCGACCGCTACTGCGAGGCGGCCGGCTGGACGCCCCACCTGTCGGCCATCGTGGTCAGCCAGCGCGTGGGGACCATCAAGCCGCACCCGGCGATCTTCGCCGCGGCGCGCGACGCCCTGGGCGGCCCGCCGCGGGATCGCATCCTGCATGTCGGGGACGACTGGGTGGCCGACATCGTCGGCGCGAAGCAGGCTGGCTGGCGGGCGGCCTGGCTGGCGAGCCGCCCCGGCGACTCGCCGCTGCCCGGCAGTGAGCGGGACGACACGGTGGAGGCGGACGCGGTGCTCGGCGGACTCGACGAGCTGGAGGCCGTGATCCGGCGCCTCGACGCCTAGCCCCGGCAGCGGAGCGTCGCGCGGGCGCGACGCTCCGAGCAGGCCCGCGCCGATACACTCGGCGTCGTGGAGACGCGGGACCGCCTCGCCAACATCGGGCTGCTGGGAGCGGCGGCCGCGGCCTGGGTGCTGGTGGGCATCCTGGTCACCACTCGCGACCCGTATGCGGACATCGCGGCCGGCTACGAGGGCGCCCTCCTGATCGGCCTGGCCACGGGCTTGACGTGCGCGCCGCTCGCGTGGCTGGTGGTGTTCGCGCGCCACCGGCGCATCGCCTACAACGGCGACTGGTTCCGCGCCGTGCGCCGGGGGGCGTGGATCGGCCTGTTCTGTGCGGTCATGGTCGTGCTGCGCCTCGTTGGGGCGTTCCAGCTGCCGATCGTCCTCTTCCTCGCCGCCATCTTCTCCGTGGCGGAGCTCACTCTATCCGCCGAGCGCTAGGAGCCCCACATGGTCGACCCCGCCCCGCTGACCGCGTCCACCCCCGCCGAGCCGTTCGCGGAGGTGAAGGCCAGGGCCGCCGCGGCTGTCGCGGCGGCCAGCGCCGAGCTCCTGGACCTCTCCCACCGGATCCACGCCCACCCCGAGCCCGCCTTCGAGGAGCGCTACGCGGCAGCCGCCTGCGCTGAGGTCATCGAGCGCCACGGGTACACCGTGGAGCGGGGGCCCGGCAGCCTCCCGACGGCGCTGCGCGGGCGGATCACGGGCGGCAGGGGCGCAGGCGGTCCCAGGATCGCGGTGCTGGCCGAGTACGACGCGCTGCCCGGCCTCGGCCACGGCTGCGGCCACAACACGATGGCTGCGTCGGGCGTGGGCGCGGCGTTGGCCCTGGCCGCGGTCCGCGACGCCTGGGCGGGCGAGGTGGTCTTCCTGGGCACGCCGGCCGAGGAGCGGGGGAGCGGCAAGCAGATTATGCTCGATGACGGGCTGTTCGACGGCGTGGACGCGGCGCTGCTGTACCACCCGTGCGACCGCAACCACGTCGAGACCGCGCCGCTGGCGAGCGAGGACGTGGTGGTCACGTTCACCGGCGTCGCGTCCCACGCGGCCAGCGACCCGTGGCTGGGGAAGAACGCGCTCGACGCGATGATCGGGCTGTTCGTGGGCGTCGGGCTGTGGCGCCAGCAGCTGCCGACCCACTGCCGCGTCCACGGCATCATCTCCGAGGGCGGCACGGCGGCGAACATCATCCCCAGCCGCACGAAGGCCTGGTTCATGATCCGCTCGGCCGACCAGGCCTACTACGAGGTCATGAAGCAGCGCTTCACCGCGCTGTGCGAGGCGGCGGCCAAGGCAGCCGACGTGGACGTGACCGTCGAGTACAGCGGCTACGCCAGCACCATGAAGCACAACCGCATGCTCGCGGACCTGTGGGTGGCGAATGCTGCGGCGTACGGGATCGAGGACCAGGGCCTCGACCCCACCTCGGGCTCCACGGACATGGCCAACGTCTCGTGGGCCGTGCCGGCGATCCACCCGGAGCTCGCGATCAGCGACACGCCCGTGCCCGGCCACACGATCGAGTTCCGCGAGGCCGCGGCGGCGCCGCGCGGCGACCGGACCGTGCTCCTGGCGGCCACCCTGGTCGCGCAGACAGCGCTGGACCTCCTGCTGGACCCGGCGACGTCGGCCGCCGCGTGGAAGGAGTTCCGTGGCGAAGGGTGACGGCGTGGACCTGCGCACTGCCCCGCTGACCTTCCGGCGCCCGGTCGAGGCCGACCACCGGCGCCTGGTCGCCGTGGTTGACGACTGGTGGGGCGGCCGCCAGCTCAGCCACCTGCTGCCGCGCCTGTGGCTGCAGTTCTTCACCGGCACGTCGTGGATCGCGGAGACCGCCGAGGGCCAGCTCGCCGGGTTCCTGATCGGCTTCGTCAGCCCCGACGACCCAGCGGTCGGCTACGTCCACATGATCGCGACCAGCCCGAACGGCCGCCGCCGCGGCGTTGGCCGCGAGCTGTACCGCCGCTTCTGCGACGACGTTGCCGCCCGCGGGGTGCGCGAGGTCCGGGCGATCACCTGGGCGGGCAACCGGGTATCGATCGGCTTCCACACCGCCATCGGCTTCCGCGTGGACGACGGCCCGGGCACGCAGCGCCTGTTCGGGACCACCGCCCATCCCGACTACGAGGGGGACGGCCAGGACATGGTCGTCTTCCGCAGGCGCCTCGAGGGGTAGGACGACTCGCCCTGACATGACTCCGGGGCGAGTCACGGAGGACTCAAGTCCGCCCAGCGCACGCATGGACGCCTGACCGGAGTGCGGGATTGCGAGTCTCGCGCCGCGTGAAGCGGCCGAATCTGAGTCTGCGACGCCTCGAGTGCGACGGGACTTGGCCACGGTTGGCCCCCGAGCTGATGGTGATGGAGTCACGGGAGACTGCGGTGCTCGCGGCGTCGATCAGCGATGCGACGATCACGCCTGTGGCGCCGAAGGCGGTCTCCATCGTCGGCCCGTCCGCGACAACTACCGTCTTCGCGTTCGACAGCCGCCGTCCTGCTGGCGACGACCACCAGTCCCGCGCCCGAGGCCATCGGTGTCGCGCTGTGGCCCCCGTGCGCCGTCATCAGCAGTTTGATCCGAGCCGTGACTCGGGATGTTGACGGGGGGAAGTCCCGTCAAGTGGGGAGTTGCAGCCTTCGGCCCGAAGGTCGTCCGGCGCGCCCTCCGTCACGCCCTCCGACAGGAGCGATGCCTGGGGCGCCGCCGACCGGGCATCCGCCGCTCAGCCAGCGCGGTGCACCGGACGCCCGCCAGGGGCCCGTCGAGCCCGCGGCGGCACTCGGCGACCCGGCGGCCCCGGAGACCGCAACTCGCCCGCCCGGGAACGCCCTCCACCCGGTAGGATCGAGGCGGCGCGCCCCGCTGGACGGTGGCCGGAACCGGCGGCGCCCGCGAACCAGGCGGCGATCGCCGCGCGCCGAGCAGGGACCGCCCGACGCGAGCGAGGCCAGCCAGGGAGGACATCGTGGCCGAGCGTCCCCATAACGCCGACGAGAGCGAGTTCGCCGCAAAGAACGGCTGGAACCGCGACTACGAGGCGTTCGACGACTTTGACCTGCCCACCTACGTGGGCCTGCCGACCTTCATGAAGCTGCCCTGGGTGCCCGACCCGGCCGACCTGCGCGCGCGCAACGTGGACGTGGCGATCGTGGGCGCGCCGTTCGACGACGCGGTCAGCCACCGCCCCGGCGCGCGGTTCGGCCCGCGCGCCATCCGCGAGGCGCAATACACGAGCGGGAGCATCAACAGCCTCCAGCTGGGCGTGGAGCCGTTCGAGATCCTCAACGTGGTCGACGCTGGCGACGCGAACATCGTGCCCGCCTGGATCGACCGCGCGCACGCCTTCATCTACCGCAAGGTCCGCGAGGTGGCCGCGACTGGCGCCATCCCGATCGTCCTCGGCGGCGACCACTCGATCACCTGGCCGAGTGCGACGGCCGTCGCCGAGGTTCGGCGCCCCGGCAGCATCGGGATCGTCCACTTCGACGCCCACGCCGACACCGCCAACGAGGATTGGGGCGTGCTGGCCGGTCACGGCACGCCGATGCGCCGCCTGATCGAGTCGGGCGCCGTGAAGGGCTCCAACTTCGTCCAGGTGGGCCTGCGCGGCTACTGGCCGCCGGTCGAGACGTTCGAGTGGATGCGCGAGCACGGGCTGCGCTGGCACCTGATGCGCGAGGTGGAGGAGCGCGGCGCCGAGGCGGTGATCGACGACGCGATCGCGGAGGCGCTCGACGGACCGGACGCCGTCTACATCAGCGTCGACATCGACGTCATCGACCCGGGCAGTGCGCCCGGCACCGGCACCCCGGAGCCCGGCGGGTTCCTTCCCCGCGAGGTCCTGCGGGCCGTGCGCCGCATCGCCTCGCAGGTGGAGATCGCCGGCATGGACATCGTGGAGGTCGCCCCGCCCTACGACCACGCCGAGGTCACCGCGATGGCCGCCAACCGCATTGCTCTCGAGTGCATCAGCGCGCTCGCCAAGAAGCGCCTCGCGGGCCACCCGGTCCGCTTCGAGGGCGCCGACCGGCGATGATCGGCGCATGAGCGCGGATCGGCACGTGAGCGCGGATCGGCACGTGAGCGCGGATCGGCGCATGAGCGCGGCTCCCGAGGGCGCGGCCGCCGCGCTGGCCCGCCTGTACGACCTCGACCTCGCGTCGGACCCCGGCGACCTGGACCTGTACCGGGCACTCGCGGCGAGGACGGGCGGCCGGCTGCTGGAGCTGGCCGTCGGCTCGGGCCGGATCGCCGTGCCGCTGGCCGCCAGCGGCCACGACGTGACCGGCGTGGACAACGACCCGGCAATGCTCGCCCGGGCGCGCGCGGCCGCCGACCGGCAGGGTCGCGCCACCGCACGGCGCCTCCACCTCGTCGAGGGCGACGCCCGCACGATCCGACTCGAGGACGCGGGCACGTATCGGCTTGCTGCGATCCCGCTCAACTCGATCTTCCTGATGGGCACCCGCGCCGACCAGGCCGCGGCGGTCGGGACGCTGGCCGCGCACCTCGCCCCGGGCGGGCTGGCGGTCCTCGACGCCTGGCTCCCCGATGCCGACGACCTGGCGCGCTACGACGGACGACTCGTGCTCGAGTGGGTCCGCGACGATCCCGAGACCGGCCACACCGTGACCAAGGTGGACGCCGCGGAGTACGACGCGGCCACGAGCGTGGTCCGGCTGACGACGATCTTCGAGGGGGCCCTGCCCGGTGAGCCGACGGTCCGCTGGGTGCGCATCGATCGGCTCCGGCTGGTCGGGCCCGACGAGCTGGTGTCCTTTGCGGAGGCCGCCGGACTGGTGGTGGAGGAGGTCGCCGGCGGCTACGACCTGGAGCCGCTGGGTCCGGGCGCCGAGCGCGCCGTGGTGATCGCCCGCCGACCCTGAACGGGCCCCCCGGGGAGTCAGCGGGCCCCCGGACCATCGGGGGCATGTCGCGTCGGGCCTGCGTGGTATCGTCGCGGGCGATGCCGGACCAGATCCGTTTGCTCGTCGTCGAGGACGTCCCCCAGGTCGCGCAGTACATCCGCGGCCTGCTGAACTCGCAGACGGCGATCAAGCTCCTCGACGTCGTGACCGACGGGACGAAGGTGCTCGGGCTCGCCCAGGAGTTGCGTCCGGACGTCCTCCTCGTCGACGCGCTGCTGCAGGGCCGGCTCAAGGGCATGCAGCTGGTGGCGAAGCTGCACGAGGGCGGCAACTCGGTTCCGGTCATCGTGCTGACGGTTCCCCAGCACCCGGTCCAGCCCAACCCCTCCACGGGGATCCACTCGGTCCTGCCCATGCCGTTCACCGGCTACGAGCTGGTGACGCGGATCCAGCAGGCGCGCCAGGTCGCCGCCGATGCCGAGGCGCAGGGCGGCGCCCGGATGATCACCGTCTTCGCCCCCAAGGGCGGCGTCGGGAAGACGACCATCGCGTTCAACCTCGCCGTGGCGGTCGGGCAGTCCGGCCTGCGGACGGTGCTGATCGACGGCAGCCTCCAGTTCGGGGACATGCGGGCCCTCCCCAAGGTGC
>JAKAMV010000868.1 GCA_021812735.1 Chloroflexota bacterium
CCGATCTCGACGCCGCAGCGATCGAGCGGCTCCTCGACACAAAGCGCCGCCCGCCGAGCAAGGGGATCACGCTGCTCGTCGCCGACGTCGCGCAGGCCGCGTCGGTGGGCGAGCTGCCGCCGGCCGCGCGCCGTCTGGCGGCCCGCTTCTGGCCGGGCCCTCTCACCCTGGTTGTGCCGGTGCGGTCCGGCGCCGCACTCCCGGAGAGCCTGACCGGGGGGAGCGGCACGATCGGCTGTCGCTTGCCCGACCACCCCGTGCCGCTCGCTCTGGCCCGTGCCCTGGGGCCACTGCCGCTCACGTCGGCCAACCTGTCGGGCGCGCCGGACGCGCGCGACGCCGCCGAGGTGGTGCGCCAGCTCGGGGCCGCGATCGCGATCGTTCTGGACGACGGGCCGTCCCCGGGCGGTGTGCCGTCGACGGTCGTCCGGTTCGACCAGGGGGCCGATCGCCCGCAGCTCCTACGGGCGGGTGCGCTGCCGTTCGAGACGATCCTCGCGGCGGCGCTCGCCGAGCCGGCCGGGGAGTGACGCCGGCGCCCCAAGAGCGCGACCGTTCCGCCCGTCGGATCCGCCACCCGGCCCGCGGGAGCGAGCCCGGCCACCGCGACGCGTACACTGGTACGACACACTGCACTGGTGAGGATCCGCACATGACCGTGACGACGAGCCGGGGTCTCGCGTGGGCGCCCCTCGCCGAGGTAGACCCCGAGCTCTGGATGGCGATCGAGGGCGAGCGCGAGCGGCAGCGCTGGAAGCTCGAGCTGATCGCCAGCGAGAACTATGTCTTCCGCGCCGTGATGGAGGCACAGGGGACCTGGCTCACCAACAAGTACGCCGAGGGCCTGCCCGGCAAGCGCTACTACGGCGGCTGCGAGTACGTCGACGTCGCCGAGCGCCTAGCGCAGGAGCGCGCCCTGGCGCTCTTCCCAGGCGCCGAGCACGTCAACGTCCAGCCCCATTCGGGGGCCCAGGCCAACATGGCCGCCTACCTCGCGGTGCTCGACCACGGCGACCGCATCATGGGCCTCTCCCTCGCCCACGGCGGCCATCTCACGCACGGCTCGCCCGTCAACTTCAGCGGCAAGTGGTTCGAGGTGCACAGCTACGGCGTGGAGCCCGGGAGCGAGGTCCTCGACTACGACGCCGTCGAGCGCGCGGCGCGCGAGGTGCGCCCGGCGATGCTGGTCGCGGGCGCCTCGGCCTACCCGCGCACGCTCGACTTCGAGCGCCTCGCCGCGATCGCCCACGGCGTGGGCGCTGTCCTCTTCGTCGACATGGCCCACATCGCAGGACTGATCGCGGCGGGGCTCCATCCCTCGCCGTTCCCGCACGCCGACATCGTCACGACCACCACCCACAAGACGCTGCGCGGGCCGCGCGGCGGGCTCGTCTTCAGCCGCGCGGACCTGTCGCCCGAGCTCAAGGCGCGCTACCCGAAGCTCGCCAAGACCACCCTCGCCGCGGCGATCGACAAGAGCGTCTTCCCGGGCGTCCAGGGCGGTCCCCTGATGCACGTCATCGCCGCCAAGGCGGTGGCGCTGCTGCTCGCAGCGACGCCCGAGTACCGTGAGGATCAGCGACGCACGGTGCAGAACGCGCAGTTGCTGGCCGCGTCCCTGCGCGAACGCGGGGCGCGGCTCGTCTCGGGCGGCACCGACACGCACCTCATGCTCGTCGACGTGACACCGCTCGGCGTCACCGGCCGCGAGGCCGAGGCGCTCCTCGACGCGGTCGGTATCACCGTCAACAAGAATGCCATCCCCTTCGATGCGAACCCGCCCAACATCGCGTCGGGGATCCGGGTCGGCACGCCCGCCGTCACCACGCGCGGGATGGGCGCCTCCGAGATGCGCGAGATCGGCGAGCTGATCGTCGCGGCCATCGCCGGCCGCGCGGATCCGGTGGCCCGCGATCGGATCGCCGACGCGGTGCGCGAGATCTGCGCCCGGTTCCCGGTGCCGGGGCTCCCCGAGACGTGACCCCGGAGGGCGCGGAGGCGCTCCCGTTGGCGGTCGCCGGGCTGGTCCTGGCGGCGCTGGTCGCGTTCCTCCTGACCCCTCTCGCGGCCCGCTTTGCAACCGCGGTCGGGGCGATCGACCGGCCCGGCGCCCGCCGCGTCCACCGGGCGGCCACGCCGCGCGGTGGCGGGCTTGCGGTCGCCGCGGCGTTCATCACAGTCGGCTTGGCGGTGCTCTGGTACCAGCGCCGTGAAGATCTCGTGGCGCTCTCGTTCCGACCGCCCCCGACCGAGCTCGCGGCGCTCTTCATCGGCGCGGCGGCGGCGGCCGTCCTCGGCTTCGTCGACGACCGCTACGACCTGCGGGCGCGCTGGCAGTTCCTCGGGCAGATCGCCCTCGCCCTCGTCGCGGTGGCGTCTGGCATGACGATCGGCTTCATCAACAACCCGCTGGGCGGCCAGGCGATCACGTTTGGGGGGGCGGTCGGCGCCGGCCTGACCGTCTTCTGGATCGTCGGCATGATCAACAGCATCAACTTCATCGACGGCCTCGACGGGCTCTCCAGTGGGATCGCGATGATCGCGGCGCTGACGCTCGGGGGGATCTCGTTCACGGTCACGCAGAACCAGCCGCTGGTGGCGATCCTCTGCTTCGTGCTCGCGGGCGCCCTGGCCGGTTTCCTGCCCTGGAACTTCCACCCGGCGCGGATCTTCGTGGGCACCACAGGGGTCTTCGTGATCGGCTACGCGCTGGCGGTGCTCTCGCTGCTCGGCACCGCCAAGGTCGCCGTGGCGCTGCTGGTGCTCGGCGTGCCGATCATCGACACGTTCTGGATCATCGTGCGGCGCCTCGCACAGGGCACCTCGCCGTTCGCGCCGGATCGCGGGCACTTCCACCATCGGCTGCTCGACTTGGGGCTCGGCCACCGCGAGGCGGTGCTGCTGATCTACGCGATCTGCGCCTTGCTGGCACTCCTCTCGTTCCGACTCTCCGGCACCGGCCAGCTCTATGCGTTCCTGGGGATCGTGGTCGGCGGCGGCCTGGTGCTCTATCTGCTGACGGCCCGGACGCGCGTCGTCGGCGTCAGCGGGCTCGATCCGAGCGCGTACGAGGACGAGTCCGTCGCCGAGGCGGATACGGTGCCCGCGCGTGAAGAGCGGCCCGCACGTCCTGCGCCGCATCAGCCGGACCAGCCCGTCGCCGCGGGCCGCCCGGAGCCCCGTGAGGCCCGGGCACCGGCGCGCTCGGATCGGGCGCCGCTCCCGGGTCACCCGCACCGGGACGCATGATCGCCGCGGGCTTCGTGGTACCATGCGGCGCCGCTGCTAGCTGCTATACTTTCGCGGCTTTGCCGGGTGACGAGTGCGTGAGCC
>JAKAMV010000869.1 GCA_021812735.1 Chloroflexota bacterium
CATCTGGCCCAGGTCGGCGAAGGCCGGCGCGGGAGACGGGTCGCAGCCCAGGACGTGGCAGCCCAGGCCCCGCAGGATGCGCGCGAAGCTCTCGGCCTCGGTCTCGCGGGCGCCGTCCGCGAAGGCCGCCTCGTCGTTGTCGCGGGCGACCACGAAGCCGGCCGCGACGAGCAGAACGAGCAGGATGGCGTCGACCGGCTGCCTGTCGAGGATCAGGCGGACGAGCTCCACAGCGGCCATGGCCGCGAGCAGCAACGGGGCGGGTCGGCGGGACAGGGCCCGCAGGAACCTGCGCGGCCCACCCGTCATGTCGAGCTCTCCCCGTGCGCTCACCTTGGACAACAAGGATGGGGCCACGTGTGGCTTGCGGCAAGCGGTCCCCGTGGTACCGATGGCGCCGGGCGGACGGTACTTTGGTACTGGGTCAGACCCCTCCCGACCCGCCCCCACCGCCGACGAGCGCCCGAAGCGAGGGGATCCAGTGACGGCCCGAGAATGCGTGGCTCACGGACGGCTCGGCGACGTCTTCGGTCTGCCGGCCGAGCAGCCCTGCGCGCACCCTGCTGCCGCCCTCCGCCTTCGCCGCGTAGAGTCCGGCGTCAGCCGAGGCGATGAGCTCGGTGGCCATCCTGCCGTCGCCCGGGTGGGTGGCGATCCCGATCGAGAGGCCAACCGGAAGCGGCGTCCGGCCATCGGCAGTGAACGGGTGGGCGTGGAAGGCGGCAAGGATCCGCTCCGCCACGCCAGCAGCCTGGTGCGCCGTGGTCTCCGGGAGGATGAGGGCGAACTCGTCGCCGCCGTACCGGGCCGCCACATCGCTCCCCCGGAGGCTCGCCCTGATCGTCTCCGCGACGTAGACCAGGACTCGGTCGCCGTAGACGTGCCCGAGGGTGTCGTTGACGAGCTTGAAGTCGTCGACGTCGAGCATGACGACGGACACGGGGCGGCGCGTGCGTACCGCCCGCACCACCTCTTCGGACAGTCGTTCGTGGAGGTATCGGTGGTTGAAGAAGCCGGTCAGCGGATCGCGGTCGGCGAGGTTGCGGGCCGCCTCGTACACGCGGGCGTTCTCGAGCGCCATGGCCGCCTCGTGGGCCATCGTGCGGGCGAGGGTGATCTTGCCGGGATCGTCCGTCGGGCGGCCGGACGAGGTGATCTCCACCACGCCGATCGCCTCGCCCTTCGCGACCAGGGGCAGCATGATCAGCCCCCGCATCCCCTCGAGCCGGAGCTCCGCGGCCTCGGCCTGGTCGGTGTCCGGATCCTCCGCGTCGACCATCGCGATCACGCCGTCCGCGAGCACGCGCGCCGTGAGCGGGTAGTCGGCGAGCGAGTAGAAGTCGGCGATCGACTCCCGGCACTCCTGCGGGTAGCAGCCGAGGGTCCGGACGCGGCTCCCGGCGCGGTCCCAGTCGCTGATCTGTGCGCGCTCAGCGCCCACCGCGCGCGCGAGGTGCTCGGCCATCAGGGCGGCGACGTCCTTGGGGTCGAGCGAGCGCGACAGCGCCGAGCTCATGTCCAGCAACTGGCGCAGCTCAGCGGCGAGGCGACGGGTCTCCGCGAGGTGCACCGCGCCGGCGAACGCCGTGGCGGCCTGGTCGGCGAGGATCATCAGCAGCCGCAGGTCGTCATCGTCGAAGCCGCGCAGCCCGAGCTTCGAGAGCGTGATCACGCCCAGCATCCGGTCGTCGTGACGCATCGGGACCACGAGCATCGACTCGTCCACGTCGTCGGTTCCCGGGATCGTCATCCCGCGCGGGTCCTGCCGGGCATCGTCCACGCGGAGCGGCGTTCCCTCCCTCGCGACCCAGCCGGTGAACCCCTCGCCGACCGTCGTCCGCAGGATGTTGACGTCGACCTTCTCGTACGCGCCGAAGCGCCCCTCGAACGCCACGGGCGTGAGGTCCTCGCCGTCGAGGAGGTAGACACGGGCGTTGTGGTACGGGATGACCCGCCGGATCTCCTCGACCACCGCGAGACCCACTCCGCTGGGCTCGATGCCCGCGCTCATGCGGCGGGCGGCCTGGCCCAGCACCTGGATCTGCGCCTCGAGGCGCGACTCCTTCGCGCGGGCGCGGCCGATCAGGGAGCCCGTCGTCAGGAGCGTGCCGCCGATGGTGAAGTCCAGCACCACGACGATCTCGGTCGGGTTCGCCGGGCCGCCGGTGGTGAACCAGGCGACCAGGCCGAGGCCGAGGGTGAGCAGGCCGCCGGCCAGCGCAAGTGTGTGGAGACGCGGCCGGCTGAGCCTGGCCTGGCGGCCTGGCGGGGCGATCGCTGACGAACGGGCGAGACGCGTCACACCGCGGATCGTGCCACCACGTGTGGCTCGGGGGCACCAACCGAAGGTACCGGGTCGATGGCCCCGAGCGGCAGCGCAGAGGCCAGAGGACTTCAGTCCCGGCGCATGCGGCCTGTACCGCCCGAGTGCCGATCCCCCAGCAAACGCCAAGTGATGCTCGCCGCAACAAACCGCGGATTGCCGAGCAGATAACGCCGCCACAGCCGGCGCGGTTCTTTGGCAAGCCGGACGACCCAATTCATGCGAAGTGGATACGCCCACGCGGGGTAGTAGGGTCTGGGCAGAATGACCTGGTCAAAGTAGCCGCCGCACGTGCAAATGACTGCATGGGGTGCTCGCCTTGATAGCTCGATCGCGAGACGCTCCTGCATCGGGGCACCAGCTCCAATCAGGATGCAGTCGATCCCGGCCCGGCCAATGGACCGACCGAGCTCAGTGATGGTCTGCTCGGTCAAGTATCCGTGTGAGACCTGTTGAATCCGCAGGGAAGGATGGTCACGCCGGAGTTTCGCACCGGCGGACCGAGCGACACCCTCGCGGCCGCCCACGAGGGCAATAGTCGCACCACATTGCTCCAACGCCGCAAATAGCGGTTCGGCAAGGAGATCGAAACTAAGCCTTTGGATCCTCTCGTGCAATAAGAGGCGGATGGCCCACACGACACCGATCCCGTCAGCCAAGACGATGTCCATGCGGTCCAGGTCGGAACGCATACCGCGACCCGCGGCACCGTCCAGAAGGTTGAAGCTGTGGGGATTCACAAACGAGATCACGAGGGGCCGTTGCGTCGCGTTCGCCTCCAGGATTCTTGCGACGATCTCATCGGAGGTCGCGCTGACAACGTCGATTCCTCGAAACAACACGTGCTTCACGTCGGCGATTCGTCCCCAGACAAAGCCGCGAGCACCACTGGAACCTGCAGCCGACTGTCGAAATGGCTGAGCCAATATCGGTGTCCATCGGCACCCATCGCCTGTCTTCGACATTGATCCGAGACGAGGAGATTGAGCGCCCAAAGCCATTCGC
>JAKAMV010000142.1 GCA_021812735.1 Chloroflexota bacterium
AGTTCGGCAGGACACTCGTGTACAAACTGCCGGGTCCCGCGATGATCAGATCCGCGTCGAGAATCGCGCGCACAGCGTCGGGATACGCGGGCGCGTGCTCCGGCTCCAAGTACACGCGCTCGATCCGCGCCAGCGTGCCGCGGTGCGTGATTTCCGATTCGCCCGCGACGCGTTCCCATTCGGGATTGCGCGTCTCGGCGTACAAAGTTACGTTGCGCAGCGTCGAAGGCAGAATTTGTCCGCGCACCGCGAGCACGCGCGACGATTCGCGCAGCGCCATGACCAGAACCGCACCGGGAGGTTCCTTGGCGAGATGTGACGGGGCGACAACCCGGAGATGGGTGGCCGGCGTCAATCGACCCTGCTTGAACGGGGCTGAGTCGACTACATACGCGGCGTCTGTCGCTCGCGCGAGCGAGAGGAGCGTGAGGGCCTGGTGGCTCGCGCCCCAGACCGCCAGTGGGCCACTCCCTGCGTTCCTGTCCAGGAAGCCCCGCACGGCGGCCACCGTTCGATCGAGGGCGGCCTGACCGCCATCAAACACGATCGGTTCCCGAACGCGGACGGTCGCCGAGAGATCGTCCGGCCACCACTCACGGCTGACCTCGATCACCTCGAAGCCTGACAGCTCAAGCGCGAGCCGGAGAGTCTCGGCGGTGAAGTAGGAGAGGTGGTCAGCGATCACGTCGTATGCCCGCTCGCCCTCGATCATCCGCTCGAGACTCGGCACCTCGACGATTCCAATGGCGCCTGGGAGAAGATTCGCGCGGACGCCGGCGAGGAAGTCCCGAGGGTCGACCGCGTGTTCGAGCACATTCGTCGAGATGAAGGCGTCGAACGGGCCATGCCGGAGAGCTCGCCCCTGCGTCGGGTAGCCGAGCTCCACAACAAGGCCGCGCGCGAGGCATTCCTCCACGTTGGTAGCCGAGGCTTCGACGCCGAAGGCTGACACCCCACATTTGGCAAGGATCGGGAGATTGTCGCCGGGTCCGCTGCCCGCCTCCAGAACACGAAGCTCACGTCGATCGGCCATTGCCAGGAGAGCGCTGAACTGTCGCTGTCGAACTTCTCTCATTGTGGGCGAGTAGCCACTCGCGCGGATCACATGCTGCCAGTTCGGCACGGGTTCGCTCGTTGCCTGCACGAGCCCACACGCAACACACTGTCGAACGGCGATGGAGATCGGCGTGTCGCTCGCGACATCCTTGTCGGATAGGAACGCCTGTGCGCCCCGAGGCGCCGCTGGTAGCTCGACGAGCGGCGTCGCAGACAACCCCGCCCCGCAGAGCCGACATGCTTCCGACAGGTCGGTCACTCCCATGCGTCCGTCCTGATCCCCGTCTCCGCTACCCCTCGCTCGCCCAGCTGGGCGGTCAGCGCCGTCAGCATCGCCGGCGGCCCCGAGAGGTAGACGAGCGGGTTCTCGAGGGCCTCGACGGCCGGCCACGCCGCCGCAACGGACAGCCGGCCCTCGGTCGCCTCGCAGACGAGGCGGACATCGAGCCCGCAGACCTCGCGCGCGCGCGCCGTCACGTAGTCGCCGTACACGAACAGGTCCGGCGTCCGCGCGCCGTAGAACAGGGCCACGCGGCGCGCCCCCGTTGGCGGGAGGCTGCCCAGGAAGGCGGTGAACGCGGTGACCCCGGTGCCGCCCGCGAACAGGACCGCGTCGCGGGCCGGGTCCACGGTGAACTCGCCGTACGGCAGCTTGGCCCAGACCGTCCGGCCGGGCGCGAGCTCGCGCTCCATGCGGGTGGTGAACACGCCCTTCACGGCGTACGTGATCGCGAGCCGGTCGCGGTCGGCGGGCGAGCTCGCGATCGAGAACACGCGCGACTCCGGCCAGAAGCCGCCGGGCTCGAACGGGTCGAGCGCGAGGTGCAGGAACTGGCCCGGCCGGAACGCCGGCACGGCGCCGTCGGGAGCGAGCGACACGGTGTAGACGTGGTCGCCGTGGTCGACGATCCGCTTCACCAGGCACGGCAGGCGCCGGACGACGGGCATGCCCGTCAGCCCCGGCCCGCCGCGGGCCTGCCGGCCCGCTCGCCGGCCATGAAGCGCCCGACGGCGTCCACGATGTAGTCGAGCCGGGCGTCGTCCATGCCCGGGTAGACCCCCACGAAGAAGGTCCGCTCGGTGATGGCGTCGGACACGGCGAGGCTGCCCACCACGCGGTGCTCGATGTCCGCGAACGCCGGGTGGCGCAGGAGGTTGCCGGAGAACAGGCTCCGCGTCTCGATCCGCCGCGATTCCAGGTACGCCGTCAGCTCCCCGCGCGCGAACCCCGCGTCCTCGCGCACCGTGACCACGAAGCCGAACCACGAGGGGTCCGTATTCGGCGGGGCCGAGGGCAGCAGCAGCCGGTCGGCGAAGGGGGCCAGCGCCTCCCGAAGGCGGGCGTGGTTCCGCTTGCGGGCCGCCACGAACTCGTCCACCCGCGCCAGCTGCGCCGTCCCGATCGCCGCCTGCATGTCGGTGGCCTTCAGGTTGTAGCCCAGGTGGCTGTAGACGTACTTGTGGTCGTAGCCGAAGGGCAGCGTGCCGAACTGCTGGGCGAACCGCTTGCCGCAGGTGTTGTTCTCGCCGCCCGCGCAGTAGCAGTCGCGGCCCCAATCGCGCACGGACCGCACGATCGACGCCAGGGCGTCATCGTCGGTCACCACCATCCCGCCCTCGCCGGTGGTGATGTGGTGGGCCGGGTAGAACGACGAGGTGGCGACGTGGCCGAAGGTGCCGGTCAGCCGGCCCCGGTGGCGCGAGCCCAGGGCGTCGCAGTTGTCCTCGACCAGCCACAGGCCGTGCGCCGCCGCCAGCTCCGTGACGGTGTCCAGGTCGTACGGGACGCCCATCGTGTGGGCCAGCACGATCGCCCGCGTCCGCGGGCCGATCGCCGCCCGGAGCGCCTCGGGGTCCACGTTGTAGTCGTCGAGCCGGACGTCCACGAACACGGGCACCAGGCGGTTCTGGACGATCGGCGCCACGGTGGAGGGGAAGCCCGCCGCCACGGTGACCACCTCGTCGCCGGGCTGCAGCCGCCGGTCGCCCAGCCTCGGCGAGGTCAGCGCAGTGACCGCCGCGAGGTTGGCCGACGAGCCCGAGTTCACGAACAGCGCGTTGCCCAGGCCGAGGTAGTCGGCGAAGCCCGCCTCGAACGCCTCGGTGAAGCGGCTGGCGGTGAGGTAGAAGTCCAGCGCCGAGTCCACCAGCGCGGTGAGCTCGCGCTCGTCGAACACGCGGCCGGCGTAGCGGACGGGGTCGCGGTCGGGGTCGAAGGGCACGGGCGCGAACCGCTCGCGCGCGTACCGTCCCACGAGCTCGAGGATCTCGCGCCGGGTGGCGGCGGCGTCGGTCATCCCGCACCTCCGTCGTCCGCGGCCCACACCAGGCCGGCGGCGCGCGCGTCGGCCTCGTAGGCGCCCAGCTGCCCGTCGAGGAGCGGCCGCGCGGTCCCGGGGTCGGCGTCGTAGGCGGCGTACCACGCGGCCGTCCGGCGCACGGCCTCGGCGGCGTCCCAGACCGGCGCCCAGCCGAGCCGGTCCCGCGCCTTGCTGATGTCCAGGGCCAGGTGGTGCGCCTCGTGCGGCTGCGGGGCCGCGATGGGCGGGGCGACCCACTCGCCCACGCCCCAGGCGTCGAGGAACTCCTCCACCAGCCAGCGGACGGTTCGATCGCCGCCCGCGTCGGACGGCCCGAAGTTCCACGCCCCGGCGAAGTCGTGGCCGTCGCGCAGCAGCCTCGCGCCGAGCCAAAGGTAGCCCGACAGCGGCTCCAGCACGTGCTGCCACGGCCGGACGGCGTCCGGGTTGCGCACCACCACGGGCTCGCCCGCCGTGACGGCGCGGACGATGTCGGGCACGATCCGGTCGGCGGCCCAGTCCCCGGGCCCGATCACGTTGCCCGCCCGGACCGAGGCGACGGCGGCGCCCTCCGCGAAGTAGCTCTGGCGGTACGCGTCCACCACCAGCTCGGTGGCGCCCTTGCTGGCGCTGTACGGGTCGCGTCCGCCCATGGCGTCGGTCTCGCGGAACGGCCGCCGCACCTCGAGGTTCTGGTAGCTCTTGTCGCTGGTGACGATCACCACGGCCTCGACGCTGTCGCACGGCCGCGCCGCCTCGAGCAGGTTGACGGTGCCCATCACATTGGTCTCGAAGGTCTCGCGGGGCCGCGCGTAGGCGGTCCGGACGATCGCCTGGGCGGCGAGGTGGAACACCACCGACGGCCTGGCGGCGGCCATCTCAGCCGCCAGCCGGTCGCGGTCGCGGACGTCCGCGACGACGTGGTGCAGGCGGCCGCCGAGCCCGCACGCCTCGAACAGGCTGGGGGTGGTCGGCGGCTCGAGCGCGTACCCGGTCACGTCCGCGCCCAGCCGGAGGAGCCACTCGACCAGCCACGCGCCCTTGAAGCCCGTGTGCCCGGTGACGAGGACGCGGCGGCCGGCGTAGGCGTCGTTGAAGCTCATCATGCGGTCAGTAGAGCAGGATCAGCGAGACGTCCGGTCCGAACCGCTCGCGCGCCGCCTCCGCGATCTCGTCCTGGCTCACGGACGACGAGACGAGGATGGGGGCGTCGGCGGCGGCCAGGGCGGCGGGGGCAAGGACTGGCCGCCCGGCCAGGGTCGCGCCCGCGTAGTGGGGGTTCGAGTCGAGGAACGCGCCGATCCGGCACTCTGCGAGCCGGGACGTCCGGAGCAGGTGGAGGGTGTGGGTCCCGGTGCCCCAGACGTAGATCGGCTGACCGCCGTCCGCGAGCGCGGCGATCCGGCCGAGGACGCCAGCCTGCTTCTCCGCCGAGAGCCGGACGTACTCGCCGATGGCGGCCGCTCCCGCCTCATCGCGCCGTGCCGGCCGCGCCGTGCCGTCCCAGCGGTAGATCGCCTCGAGTGCCGGGCCGAGCCCGTTGCTGCCGAAGGCCAGTGTCGGCGTCCGTTCGGCGACCAGCGTGAAGCCCTCGGCGGCCATCAGGTTGGCGAGTGACGCCGACGTGAAGAAGTTGATGTGCTCGACGCTGAACTCCTGGTACGGGGCGTCCACGCCATCGCGGAAGGCCCCGGCGTTCGGGACGCTGACGAACAGGAGGCCGTTGGGCGCCAGCACGTCGGTCACCGCGCGGATCTGGTCGCGCGGGGCGAGGAGGTGCTCGAGCACCGCGATGTACGCGACCAGGCCGAAGCGGCGGCCCGAGCCGGCGGCATCGCTCAGCCCGCCGACCCGGACGTCCAGGCCGAAGCTCTCCGTGGCGACGCGCACGGCGTCGGGAGACGGCTCGACACCGTGGACGCTGCGGAAGCCCGCCTCGCGCAGGGCGAGGAGGAACCCGCCCGTCGCGGTGCCGACGTCCAGGACGGACGTGTCACGGTCCTCGACGTGGGCTGCGACGAAGCCGGCCTGGTCCGCGTATCGGGCCTTGTCGCGCTCCGGGAGCTCGGCGGTGCCGTTCGCGAGGTCGTACTTGGAGGAGTCCGCGTAGTACTGGGCGAACCGCTCGGGCGCGGGCAGGCCGGACGCATAGCAGGTGCCGCATTGCGCGCAGGCGAGGACGTCGTAGCCGCCGCCGATGCTGCCTGCTGCGAAGTCGGCGAAGCGCTGCTCGTACAGCAGGGTCGCCTCCGTCCGGCCGCAGACGGGACAGGGGCGTGTGGCCGTCACGCCCACCTACCGGCTCCCCCTGGGCGCCCACACGGCCCACGGCGCCGTGCCCGCGTCCCACAGCGCCTCGAGCGCCCGGAGGTCGCGCAGCGTGTCCATCGGCTGCCAGAAGCCGTGGTGCCGGTGCGCGACGAGCTCGCCGTCCCTGGCCAGGCTGCTCAGCGGGTGTCCCTCGAACGCGGTGTCGTCGCCGGCGATCCGGTCAAGCACGGACGGCTCGAGCACGAAGAACCCGCCATTCACCCAGGCGCCGTCCCCCTGCGGCTTCTCCTGGAACCCGCGCACGGTCGCGCCATCGCCGGGGTCCTCCTCGAGCCGCAGGGCACCGAACCGGCCCAGCGGCTGCACGGCGGTCAGCGTGGCGAGCTTGCCGTGGTCGCGGTGGAACGCGAGCAGCGCGCCGAGGTCGAGGTCGGCGACACCGTCGCCGTACGTGACCATGAAGGTCTCGCCGCCGAGATAGCCGGCCACGCGCTTGATCCGGCCGCCAGTCTGCGTGTCCGCGCCGGTGTCCACAAGCGTGACCTTCCACGGCTCCGCGGCGTGCTGGTGGACCGCCATCGAGTTGTCCCGCATGTCGAACGTGACGTCGGACATGTGGAGGAAGTAGTTGGCGAAGTACTCCTTGATCACGTAGCCCTTGTAGCCCAGGCAGATCACGAAGTCGTTGAAGCCGTAGTGGCTGTACGACTTCATGATGTGCCACAGGATGGGCCGCTCCCCGATCTCGACCATCGGCTTGGGCCGGGACGCGGTCTCCTCGGACAGGCGGGTTCCCAGACCGCCCGCCAGGATGACGACCTTCACCGTGCGCCTGCCTCCCCGTTGCTCGCTGGCACCACCCGCTGCCGCAGTGTACGCGCGCCGCGGCCGCGCGGGCCCGCCTCAGGCCCGCCTCAGGATGGCGGCACCGGCGGAGCGGGACAGCCCGCGTCGGTGGAACCGTACAGGTACAGGGGCTCGCTCGGACCCACCAAGAGGTACTGCCGGTACAAACTCGGACCGATCCCGATCGGGCGGTATCGGTCGGCGCCCAGAGGGCCATTCGCGACGACCGCGCACGGGGGTTGCGGCATGAACTCGTCGTCATACCAGGTCAGCCCGTAGGCGGGTGACCTCCCCGTCCCCAGGCCGCCGGTGTGGTATCCGACCCACTCGTAGCCAGCGTCGACCGTGGCGGGTGCGTAGCCGGCCGCAACGGCGGCCTCGCCCGCCCGCCAGCGGGCGGCGTCGTACACGAACGAGTTGGCGCTGATCGCGAGCGCGGACGCCGCGAGCCAAAGCAGCGCGGCACTCCCCGCTAGGATGCCCCAGCGCGGAGCTCGCTCGCCCGTCTCGCGGACGAGCAGGATCCCGAGCACCGGGACGAGCGGCCACAGGTAGCGGTCGAGCGGGTAGCCGCCTACCGTGACCACCACCGCAAGCTCGGCGGCGTATCCCACCGCGAACACGAGCAGAAGCCCGGATGACCCGCGACCCGTCGCGAGGAGTCGGTCCCGCAGCCCAGATGCCGTGGCGACGTCCGCGAACGTCAGCAGGAACCAGCGGCTGGCCACGGCCGCGAGCAGCACCCCCGCCAGCACGGCAAGGGCGAGCGAGAGCGTCCAGGCAGAAGCAGGGATCACGGGTGCTCGCGGGCCCATCAGCAGCGCGTCGCCAACGAGTCCCTCGGGGGTCCAGAACTGCCCGACCAGCGGCGGGATCGTCGGCACGACGAGGGCCAAACCGACGGTCGCGAACCCGAACAGAAGGTGCAGCGCGCGGAGCGAGGCGCGCCGGCGCGCGACGGCGG
This sequence comes from Chloroflexota bacterium, assembly GCA_021812735.1. The sequence goes on from JAKAMV010000142.1 coordinate 7,438, forward strand.
GGGCGAGCACGGGCAGCAGGCCTGCGGCGAGGGTGACCATCGCCGGGCCGAACAGGTAGGCATTGAGCAGCCGCGGCGTCCCGCCGATCCCCCCGCTAACGGCAGGCGAGCTGACCAGGCGGAGGATGCCCAGGATGGCAGCGGCGGTGAGCACGGTAGCGCCGAGGAGCATGAACCGCTCCCCCGGACGGCTGCGCGCCCACGAGACCACCAGGACGGCCGCGGGCGCGGCGACGGCGAACTCGCGGATCGTCACGCCGATGACACCCACGGCCAGCGACGCCAGGAGAACGGCAGGCTTGCCGGACCTCAGCCACGCTGTCCCGAGCAGGAGCGACACCATCTCGAGCGCCAGCGTCGGCCCGTCGGTCATGAAGGTCGCCGCCTCCCGGGTGAAGCCGGGAGACGCAACCAGAAGGCCCGCTGCCACGAAGGCCGCCGTGGGGCCGACATGCATGCGCGCCAGCAGGAAGGCCGCCGCGATCGCGAGCCCGCTCATGCCCAGGCCGAAGGCCGTGTACGCCCACGGCGCGCCGTTCGCCAGCCAGAGCAGCGGCTGGACCAGCACGAGCTGGCCGACGGTTGCCGCGGTGTGGCCCGCCATGGACAGGCCGCCGCCCGCGTACAGGCGGCTGGCGGCCAGCATGTACACCCAGTCGTCGTTCCCGGGCATCCCGATCGTGCCAGCCGCAATGGCCATCGAGAGCGGCAGGCCCACCCCGAGGAGCAGCAGCGCGGAGAGCGCCGCGGCGTCGCGCCGCCCGATGTGGGACCTCACGGGCGGGTCACGCGTCCGGATGGCGGCGCCCGGGGTTCGCCACCGTCGCGAGCAGCGCCATGAGGAGATACACGATCAGCCGCGGGTTGGCCAGCACCGCGAGCGTCGCGGCGGCGGCCCAGCCGAAGCGCGTCGGCGCCAGCCGGAGGACCAGCAGCACACCGGCAGCCACCAGCGCCGCCCACAGGATCGGCGAGACGGCGTACGGGGAGATGTTCCGGATGGCGCCCGGGGCACCCACCTGGTGCAGGTTGATGGCCGTCAGGTAGTCGAGGCTCGCCTGGGGAGCGAGGATCAGCTGGATCAGCCCGAGCGCGGCCATCCAGCCGATGAACTGGCCCAGCCGGCGCCAGTCGCGGCGGCCGATCCACCACAGCGCGATCAGGCCGGGGAACAGCTTGATGTTCGCGGCCAGCGCCACCGACCAGGGCGTGCCGATCGCACTGAACAGCGTCAGGATCACCTGGACCTGCCCGATCGCGATGCACCATCCGATCGGCAGCGCCAGGATCCCCATCGCCAGCCACGTCGCCTTCCGCCTCGGCCCGAGCCACCAGACCGTGGCGAGGAACGCAGCCACCACGACCACCTCCCAGATGGCCGCCGCGACGGGCCACGGCAGCAGCGCGAGGGGGCGCCAGAGAATGGCGATCATGGGCGGGTACGGGTAGCCGAGCGGCGTGGAGACGCTCTGGTCGGGCGGGTAGAGCGGCAGCCCGGCATTGAGCCGGCCCCCGGCCCAGTAGTACGCGTGGGCATCGTTGAGTGGGTCGCCCTGGACGTGCAGCAGGAAGACGAACGCGCCGGCCATCGCCCCGACCACGGCCAGCGCGAAGAGCACGAGCGCCAGCGCGCGCTCGGCGGCTCTCGGCCGAGTCGGCCGCGGGCGGGCGCCCTCGAGGGAGCTCACGACGCCGACACCAGACCGGCCACGGCCCCGGCGCGGCCCTCATGACCTCGCCATGCCGCACCGACCAGCACGGCCGCTGCCAGCCACACAAGCGGCAGGAAGGCCACGCCGAGGTCCGCCACCACCGCGGCGACGGCCACCCAGGCGCGCGACGCCGGCCGCCGCATCGCCAGCGCGATGCCCACCGGGATGAGCGCCACCGGGTAGTGGTACCACGTCACCGGCAGCACCACGAGCGAGGCGGTGATCGCGAGGGCCACGCTCGCGAGGGGATCGCGGACGCGCCAGGCGGCCAGCACGGTCACCCCGAGCGCCGCCGCCGACACCGCCGCCTGGGCGAGCCTGACCGCGGTCCCGTCGAGCGGCACCAGCTGGCCCAGGAGCGACACCGGCCCGACGTTCCGCGGGTCCACCACCGCCGCCCCCGTCCCCGCCTGGACCACGCGGACGTAGTCCTGCCACGGGCCGACCCCGCCGGCAAGGAGGCTGGCCGCGACCACGACCAGCCCGGTGGCGACCGCGGCCGCGAGCACCGGCCGCGCGGAGCCCTGGCGGTCCACGAGGGCGCGCGCCGCGAGCCACGCCAGCAGCAGGGCCGGGTGGAGCTTGGCCACCGACACGATCCCGAGCGCCACGCCGCCGGCGACCGCCTGCCCTCGGCTCGACGGCCCGGCGGCCACGGCGAGCACGAGCGCGCCGAACGCCAGGCCGTACCAGGCGTCGAGATTGCCGAACAGCACCGCGACCGCGAACGGGAGGACCAGTGGCATGACGGCCGCCGCCTTGATCGCGTCGGCCTGCGGGTCCCGCCGTCCGGACGCCATGCTCAGTCGCCATGCCACCAGGCGCAGGCCCAGCGCGGCGCCGATCGCCCACAGCACGAGCACCACCCCGTCGGGCAGCCACGCCAGCAGCGTCATGGCCTGAGCCACCGGCGGCGGGTAGGAGTAGAAGAGCGCCGTGGCGTCGGGCGAGGCGCCGGCCAGCATCGCCGGGTCGTAGGGGCTCTGGCCCGCGGTGACGCGCCGGGCGGCCTCGAGCAGCAGGGAGAGGTCGAAGCCCGCCTTGGGTGGCGTGGACTGCCAGAGCATCCAGCCGATGGCGGCCACGCCCGCCCAGCCGATGACCCCGACCAGGATCCAGGCTGCCAGCCCGTCGGCAGCGCGCCTCACGGAGCCGCCTCGCTCTGCTCCGGGTCGCGCGGGCCGCCGAGCGCGGCGACGAGGGACATCAGCTGGTACACGAGCAGGCGTGGGTTGGCGAGCACGGCGAGCGCGACGGCGGCCCACCAAGCACGGTGTCTCCGCACTAGCCAGAGCGTCCCGACCGCTCCGGCAAGCGCGAGTGCCAACCACAGGGGCTGGCTGAGTGCAAACGGCGAGATGTTTCGCGTGTCGAACGCAGGCGCAAGCCACTCGCCCTGAAGCATGGCCCGAGAGGCGTCGGGGGCGAGCACCATCTGCAGCAGAGCCAGCCCCAGTACCCAGCCCGCGAAGCGGACCAAGTTGCGGACCTCGCCTCGTCCGGCCCAGTAGATCGCCACCAGCCAGGGGACGATCTTCATATGCCCGGCCAGGGCCACGGAGGCCGGCGTGCCGACCGCAAGCAGTGCCGTCACCAGCGGCTCGGCCTGGCCGACGACGAGCGCCCAGGCGATGGGAAGCGCCAGCCAGGCGACCGCGACAGCCGTCCGCCAGTTGACACCAGCCCGGCGGATAGCGAGCGCCACGGCGACGACGAGGACCGCCTCCCAGATCGCGGCCGCCGCGGGAAACGGCAGGAGCGCGAGGGGCCGGAACGCGATCGCCAGCAGCGGCGGGTACACGTACCAGCCCACGCCAGTGTCGGACCCCACGCCGTAGAGGGGCTCGCCGGCATTGAGACGCGCGCCGGCGTCGTAGTAGATGCGGACGTCGGCCAGCGGGTCGAGCGAAAGGTGGAACACCGTTGTCTCGATGCCCAGCAGCACCCCTACCACCGCGCTGGCCCACAGCACCACCATCACGGCACGCCGGCCCTGTGGTGACAGCCGGATCGCGAGGGCGGGCACGGGCGGCATGGGGTGCACTCTACGCTGCGGACAGGGTGGTCGCGGTGGGCGATTCGTACCCCTTCGGCGCGCCCGCCCCCGGTGCTAGGCTGCACCGGCCGTGGGGATCCCGATCGCCCTGTACCTGCTCGCGTTCGTCGGCCGGCTCGTCCTGGTCGGCGGGTTCGCGGATCCCGCGTACCCCGATTCGTTCTACTACGTGGACGTCGCCCGCCAGCTGGCCGCCGGCCACGGGTTCACCACCGACGTCGTGTGGATCTTCGCCGAGGTTGGCGGCAAGATCCCGGCCAACCCCACGCTGCCCATCCCGTCCAACGCGCACTGGATGCCGCTGGCGTCGATCGTCCAGGTGCCGTTCATCTGGCTGCTGGGCCCCACCGCGCTCGCGTCGGCGCTGCCGTTCGCCTTCATCGGCGCCGCCGCGGCTCCGATCGCGTGGGCCATCGGTCGGGACGCCGGCGCGCCTCGCTTCGTCGCCATCGGGGCGGGGGTCCTCACCGCCTTCCCCGGCCTCTCGTTCGCCTTCATGGCGCAGCCCGACAACTTCTCGCTGTACCAGCCGCTTGTCGCCGCCGCGCTGTGGATGGCGGCGCGGGGCATGCGCGGCAGCCGCCGCTCGTTCCTCCTGGCGGGCGTCCTGGCCGGCCTTGCGACGCTGTCGCGCAATGACGGCGTCCTCGTGCTGGGCGTGATGGGCCTGGCGTTCCTGTGGGACCGCTGGCGCACCGTCCGCCCGTTCGGCGCCGAGCCGCCGAGACCCGCCCGGATCCCGTTCTGGACCGCCATCGGGTCAGTGGTCCTGTTCCTCGCCTGCGTCGGGCCCTGGTTCGCCCGCCAGCTTCTGGTGTTCGGCTCGCTCTCGCCGTCCACCGCCACGGGCAAGGTGCTGTTCATCCGCAACATCGGCGAGTGGAACAGCATCACCACGCCGGCCACGCTGGACCACCTGCTGGGGATGGGCATCGGGCCCCTCATCCTCACCAGGATCGGGGGGCTCGTCGAGGCGCTGACGATCTTCACGATCCTGATCGGGGTGTTCCTCCTCCTCCCGCCCATGCTGGTCGGCGCATGGCAGCGAAGGCGCGACGCCTGGTTCGGGCCGTACCTGGGCTACGCCGTCGCGCTGTTCCTCTTCTCGGGGATCGTGTCGGCGGTCCACGTGCCCGGCGGGACGTTCATCCACTCGGCCGTCGCGCTGGCGCCCCACGGCTACGTGCTCGCGCTCGAGGGCATCGTGGCGACCGTCGGGTGGATCGCGCGCCGGCGTCCGTCGTGGAGCACCGCGCAGGCCGGCCGGATCTTCGCCGGCGCCGCGGTGGCGTTCGGCGCGCTCGCGGCCATCGGGGGCGCTGTCAGCGTCCACGCAACGTGGGAGGGCAGCGCACAGCAGTTCCAGGCAGCCGGGGCGGCCCTCGCGGCGGCCGGCGCGCCCGCGGACGACCGCGTCATGTCGATCGACGCGTCGGGGACGAAGTACTGGACGGGCCACCCGGGCGTGGTGCTGGTCAACGACCCGCTCGCCACGGTGTACCAGGTCGCCAAGGCATACGACACGCGCTGGCTGATCCTGCAGCGCGGCGACACCGTGCCCGCTGCCGCCCAGATCCTGGTCGACGGGATCCGCCCGGCCTGGGTGGGGCCGCCGATCCTCGACCGCCCGGACGTCGCCGTGTACCCCGTCTGCACGGCTCCTTCAGATACGCGATGCTCGGCCGCGGGCGGTCCGAGCGGGGCCGTCGGCTCGTGAGCCGCGCCCGATGAGCCGTTCGCGAGCCGCGCCGTGATCGAGCCTGGTCCGATGCGCCGCCGCGAGGCCTGGCTGACCGCGCTGGCGATCTTCACCGTCGCGGTCCTCGTCCGGGCGTGGGCGGCCGCGGGCACGGTGTTCCCGCGTCCCGAGGATTCCGCCTACTACGTGGGCGTGGCCCGCAACATCGTCGAGGGCCGGGGGCTGGTCAGCGACGCCCTGTGGAGCTACGGCACGCCGCCCCTCGTGTTCCCGCGTCCGGCGTTCGAGGTCTGGCTGCCCCTGCCGTCGGTCCTCGCGGCGGTGCCGCTGGCGCTGTTCGGCGGCCCGGCCCCGATCCCGCTGATCAACGCGCTGCGCTCGGCGCAGCTGGTCACGGTCGCCCTGGGCGCGCTCCTGGCCGTCCTGGCCTGGCGCCTGGCCGCCGACGTGGCCGCGGAGCGGCGCCTGCCGGCGGGCCGGGCGCGGGTGCTGGCGGTGGGCGCCGGACTCACGACCGCCGCCTACCTGCCGCTCGTCCTCCACTCGGTCCAGCCCGATTCCACCATCCCGTTCGGGGTGCTGGTCCTGGGCGCCTGCCTGCTGGCGACCCGCATCCTGCGCGACCCCCGCGGCGCGAGGCTGCTCGACCCGCGACTTCTGGCCCTCGGGGTGCTGCTGGGGATGACGGCCCTCACGCGGAACGAGGCGATCTGGGTGGCGCTGGCGTGGGCGTGGCTCGCCTGGCGGGCGCCGGGGCAGTCGCGGGCGGTCCGGCTGCGGCTCGTCGGGGTCGTGGCCGTCGTGTCGGTGGTCGTCTTCGCGCCGTGGGCTATCCGCGACTGGGCCGTGTTCGGCAGCCCGCTGCCCGGCCAAGCCGCGTCGAACGCGCTCTCCGTGAGTCCGCTTGACATCTTCGCCTGGAAGGGTCCGCCCACCCTCGCGCACTACCTGGCCGCCGGCCCGGCCGCGCTGCTGGGGATGCGCGTAGACGGGATCGAGCACAACCTCGTGTCGGTGCTGCTCCTGCTGGGCGTGCCCGTGTCGGTCATCGGGCTGGTGGCGCTGCCCTGGCAGGCCCGGGACCGGGCGCTGCGGCCGCTGGTGCTGGTCGCCGTGGCCACGTTCGCGGTCACGAGCCTGGTGTTCCCGGTGGCCACGACGTGGGGCACCTTCCTCCACGCCGCCGTCCCCGCCCACGTGCTGCTGATCGTGTCGGCGCTCGGCGCCCTCGACGCGGTCCTCGCTTGGGTGGCCAGGCGCATGGGCTGGGAGCGGCCGGTGGCGTGGCTCGGCGCGCTCCTCGCCGTGGGCTGGTCGGTGCTGTTCTCCGCGGTGCTGCTGCCGTCCAATGCGACCGCCTCCGCCGACACCGCCCGCACGTACACCGTCCTCGCGCAGCAGTTGGCCGCCGCCGGCGAGCCGCTCGACGGGACGCGCCCGGTCATCGCCAACTTCCCCATCTGGATCGCCGAGACGGCCCGCGTGCCCACCCTTGCGCTGCCGGAGGAGTCGCCGTCCTCGGTCGCGGACCTGGCCGGGCGCTTCGATGCCCGCCTGCTCGTGCTCGTCGGCGGGGAGCGGGGCAGCTGGCCGGCCGCGCTGAGCGGCGGCGATCCGAAGGCCGCGTGCTTCCACGAGATGGTCCTTCCCCAGCCGTCCGATCCGGCCGACGCTGCGGCCGTCGCCGGCACACGCGTCTGGCGGATCGCCTGTCCGTAGGGCGCCTCGCGCGCGCACGCGGCTCGTTCCGCCAGTCATTCGTGGCGCGACTGCTATCCGCGCCGGGCGGGGCGCAAGCCGCCGAATCGACCCCGATTCCGCACCAGATATGCACGGTCGGCATAACTGGCGCCGATTCACCCAGGGCGCGCGGCTAGCAGTCGCCGGAGGAATACGTGGGGGGGGACGGCCCGGGATTGGGCTGCCGCGGCCGCGGCAGCGCCGGAGACGGGGACGCCCGGGACGCGGCGGCGCCGGGAAGCTGAACGTG
>JAKAMV010000143.1 GCA_021812735.1 Chloroflexota bacterium
GACGGCCGCGTGCTTGAAGGCGTCGAACTCGGCGACGTTGATGTTCACGAACCGGACGCCCGGGTCCTGGAAGGCCGTCTTCGACGCCGTCGGGAAGTCGGTGAAGCGGGTGCCGATGCCGATCACGAGGTCGGCCTCCGGCGCGATCTGGTTCGCGGCGAGGGTGCCGGACACGCCCGCTCCCCCGAGGGACAGCGGGTGGTCGTAGGGCAGGGAGCCCTTGCCGGCATGGGTCTCGGCGACCGGGATGCCCGTCTGCTCGGCGAACGCGCGCAGGGCGTCCGCCGCCTCGCTGTAGCGGACGCCGCCGCCCGCGAAGATCACCGGGCGCCTCGCCTCGCGGATCCAGGCCGCCGCCCGCGCGACGGCATCGCGGTCGGGGCGCGGCCGGCCGATGTGCCACACGCGCTTGGCGAACATCTCGACCGGGAAGTCGAAGCCGTAGGTCTGGATGTCCTGGGGCAGGGCGAGGAAGACCGCCCCCGTGTCCACGGGCGAGGTGAGGACGCGCATGACCTCGGGCAGGGCCGTGATGAGCTGCTCCGGCCGGTTGATGCGGTCCCAGTACCGGACCACCGGGCGGAAGACGTCGTTCACGCTGGTGTCCTGGGACAGCGGGTGCTCGAGTTGCTGGAGGACGGGCGACTGCACGCGCTCGGCGAAGGCGTCGCCCGACATGAGCAGGACGGGCACGTGGTCGATCGTCGCGGATGCCGCGCCGGTCACCATGTTGGTGGCCCCGGGGCCGATCGAGGTCAGGCAGGCGAACGCCCCCAGCCGGTTGCGCAGCTTGGCGTAGCCGACCGCCGCGTGGACCATCGCCTGCTCGTTGCGGGTCAGGTAGTACGTGAAGCCGTCGGGAGCCTGCTGGACGCCCTGCGCCACACCGCCGATGTTGCCGTGACCGAAGATCCCCCACAGGCCGGCGAAGAAGCGGTGCTCGACGCCGTCGCGCTCCACGTACTGCCGGGCCAGGTACCGGACGACCGCCTGGCCGGTGGTGAGTCGCACTGTCGCCATCGCCCTGTCTCCTCCAGTCCGATCGTGTCGGTCGATGCCAGGTGTCGCGCTAAGCCGTCCGAGTCTTGGCGAGCGCGGCGGACAGCCGGCCGGCGACCGCGACGACCTGCGCCGCCGCCTCCGGGATGCGCTCGCGGGTGAGCCGCACGCTCGGGGCGTCGATGCCGATGCAGCCGATCGGCGCCCCGCCCGGCCCGAGCACCGGGGCCGAGATGCAGCGCGTGTAGGTGTCGTTCTCCTCGTCGTCGAAGGCGAACCCCGCGCCGCGAATGGAGACGAGGTGGGCCTCGAGGGCGACCCGCGAGGTGATCGTGCGGGCCGTGCGACGGGGAAGCGACGCCGGGACCTCGGCCAGCCCGTACGCCAGCAGGCACTTGCCTGCCGAGGTGCAGTGGAGCGCCACGCGTCGGCCGCGCTGGGGCACGACCCGCAGTGGCTGGCTGGTCTCGACGTCGTCGAGCACCAGCGCCCGCCCGCCGTCCGCCACCGCGACATGCGCGCACTCGCCGGTCAGGTCCACGAGATCCTCGAGGAAGGGTCGGGCGGCGCGCTTGAGGCGGGCGTGGTCGAACGAGGCGGTGCTGTCCCGGCGCAGCGCCGGGCCGAGCTGGTACCCAGACCCACCCGAGGCGGGCGCGGCGTACCCGGCGGCGACCAGCGTGCGGGCAAGCCGCAGCGCGCTCGACTTGTGGACCCCCAGCTCGTCGGCGAGCACCCCGAGGGCGACGCCGCGACCGCGGCGCATCGGGTCGTCGTCGGCCTCGGTGAGGGCGTCGAGGATGCGCAGGCCGCGCTCCAGAGACTGCACGGTGTCCATTGATGAAGCCTAGGACGCAACCGACGAGCACGTCAAGATGCGCGATACGCAACTTGGCGAGACGCAGCTATGCTCACGCCGCAGAGCTCGCTCGGGACGGATGGCCGGACCTGGTCGTCCTAGTCGTGATGGCCCCGATCGTCCCGCTCGGTGTGCGAGCCCGGGGCACTGCTCGCTGTTCGTGGGCACGTGCCCGCCGGGCGGTCAACGCGGCGCACGTGCCCGCCGGGCGCGCTCCAGCGCACGTGCCCGCTGGCCGGGCGCTCCGGCGCGCCTGCCCGCTGAGCGGTCAACGCGGTGCACGAATCCACCCGGATCGCGGCCCAGGGTGCGCTGCTGCCCATCCGGGCGAGCCACGTGGGCGGGCACGTGCATCCCAGTGCCCGTCCAGCGGGCATGAGCAGCCGGTTGATGCACCGGCTCGGCCTCGGCCGTCGTGACTCGGGGATCGAGTCGGTCTCGCTGCCCGCCATGGGCACCCGGCGCTTGATCCCCATTCGTGGGCGAGGTTGATCGCGACGTTGGCGAGGCTCCGTCCGGCGCGGTCCCGTCGGGGCGGCTGATCCACGCAGCCCCGTCGATGCGCAGGATGCGCCGCGCGAAGGCGTACGGCGCCTTCGGTCGCTCGATCGTTCTCGCCACGAGGTAGCCGATGGCCTGCGGCCACAGGTCCGCGCGGACCTGTGCCCGCCAGATTGCACGACGCACGCTCGTGGCCGGTGGGCCGAGCGTCGGCCGCGCCGGCTGGCCGGAGCCGCCGTGGCCGGCGGGCCCCGGGCCGGGCCACGGACCGCGGAGGACCCCCTTGAAGCGGGCTCGACGGGGCGCCGGCGGCAGCCCCGCCGGGCCTCGCCAGACCCCGTCGGGCCTCGCCGGGCCCCGCCAGACCCCGCCGGGCCTCGCCGCCGCGATCGGCCTAGGCGGTGACCTCGGCCAGCTTCACGGGCCGGTTCTCGCGCCAGCTGCGGGTGCAGGCGATGGCCAGGCGCAGCGTCTCGAGCGCGTCGTCCGGTCCGGGCAGGGGGGTGCGCCCCGCGACCAGATCCTCGAAGAAGACCTCGAGCTCGCGGCGGTACGCCACCTCGAACCGGTCGAAGAAGTCGCCGTAGAGGTCGTGCTCGAGGTTGACGCCCCGGGTCACGGTGGCCGGCGTCTTCTGGCCGGCGTCGATGGTCACCTTGTTCACGGAGCCGCTGACCTCGGCCCGGATGTCGTAGCCCCACGTGGAGTGGCGCGCCGTCTCGATCACGCCGAACGCGCCGTTGGCGAAGCGCAGCATGATCGCGGCCGTGTCCCAGTCGTTCGCCTGCGTGAAGCGGTCGTCGAACAGCGTGCTGGCCCACGCCGTGACCTCCTCCACCTCGCCCACGAGGAAGCGCGCGAGGTCGAGGTCGTGGACCGACATGTCCAGGAACGACCCGCCCGCGTGGAGCAGGAACTCGAGCGGGGGCGGGTTCACGTCGCGGGAGTAGGCGTGGAACTGCTCGATCCGGCCCAGCGCGCCGGCGTCGATCAACTCCTTGGCCCGGGCGTACCCCGGGTCGTAGCGGCGCATGAACCCGACGGCGCACGGCAGCCCGGTCCGGCGCCACAGCTCCACGATCCGCTGCGTGTCGCCGAGCTCCTGGGCGATGGGCTTCTCGGTCCAGACCGCCTTGCCGGCCCGCAGCGCCTCCTCGATGAGCGGCGCATGGGTGGAGGTAGGGGTCACGATGACCACGACCTCCACGTCGGCGTCGTGGATCGCCTCGACCGGGTCGAGCGAAGCCCGCCGCGCGTGGGCGATCTCCCTGCCGCGCTCGGCGGCCGCGGCGACCGGGTCGGCCACCACGATCACGTCCGCCGCGTCGATGCCCGCCAGCGTCCGCAGGTGGGTCTGTGCCATGCGGCCGGCGCCGAGCACCGCCACCCCGATCCGCTTCGGGTCCTTGAGGGCAAAGCCGGTCATGACGACCTCTCCGTCTGTGCGGTCGGCTGAGGGGCCGACGGGTCCCAGTTCATGAGCCACGCATGGTCCGGGTCCACCGTGAAGTGCCACTCCCGGTTCGGCCCGGCCATGATGTTCAGGTACCAGCAGTCATAGCCCGCCGGCACCCCGACGGGGTGGTAGCCCCGGGGCACCAGCACGAGGTCGCCGTCCATGGGCGCCATGACCTCGTCGAGGTCCCGATCGGGGGTGTACACGCGGGCGAAGGCGAAGCCCTGCGGCTTGGCGAAGCGGTAGTAGTAGAGCTCCTCGAGCCGCGCCTCGACGGGAGGGTTCTCCGTGTCGTGCTTGTGGGGCGGGTAGCTGCTCCAGTTGCCGCCGGGCGTGTAGGCCTCGAACGCGATCAGGCGCCCGGCCTCCGCGGCGGGCGGCAGCAGGTGGTGGATCCGCCGCGTGGTCGGCCCCTCGCCGCGCGTCTCGACCAGGATCTCCTCGGGCGTCACCAGCGCCGTGCGCCGGACGGACCCGCCGGGCGCTGCGGCGATCGCCACCAGGGCGGGCGAGACCGCGGTTGCGGCCACGCCCAGGCCGGGCTCCACCAGCACGACGGGGCACGGCGGCCCGTCGAACACCGACGCTCGAGACCCGACGACGCCGAGGTCGCGATCGCCGGCCACGACGCGGGCGTACCCCTCGAGGACCAGCACGATGCGCTCGCTGGCGTCGCCCGCGCGGCTGACGGCGTCGCCGGGGCCGAGGCGGTAGACGTGGAAGGTCGTGTACTCCCAGCCCGCGGTCTCCGGGTCCACGGCGCAGACGAGACCGTGTGCGTCTGGTGCCGAGGCACGGCGGAGAAGGATCGAGCTCCTGCCCTGGGCGTCCGTCAAGGCGACCTCCTGCCCGCGGCCAACGCGGGTCGCAATCGATTACGCGGGGATTGTAGCCGGGTGGCGGGGCCGGACGTCAGCCTTCGGGACCGCGAGTGGCCGGATGCCATAATGCCCCCGTGAGCAACGACACCTCCGTCACGCAGCCCGGCGCGCGCCAGCCGGCGTCGTGGGGCCTGGGCGACGGCCAGGCGATCCCCTGGGACTACGCGCCGGCGCCCGAGTCGCGCGACGTCGTCTCCGTCCGCGAGCGCTACGGCCTGTTCATCGACGGCCGCGAGCGCGAGTCGTCGGACGGCGGCGCGTTCGCCACCGTGGACCCGAGCACGGAGCAGCGGCTGGCCACGGTCGCCAAGGCGACACCCGCCGACGTGGACCGCGCCGTCGCGGCCGCCCGTCGCGCCCAGCGCCGGGTGTGGGGCCCGATGCCCGGCCGGGAGCGCGCCAAGTACATCTTTCGGATCGCCCGGATCATGCAGGAGCGCGCCCGCGAGCTCGCCGTGCTCGAGACGCTCGACTCCGGCAAGCCCATCAAGGAGAGCCGCGATGTGGACATCCCGCTCGCGGCCGCGCACTTCTGGTACTACGCGGGCTGGGCGGACAAGCTCGAGTACGCCTTCCCGGGTCGCGTGGCGAGGCCGCTCGGCGTTGCCGCGCAGATCATCCCGTGGAACTTCCCGCTGCTCATGCTCAGCTGGAAGATCGCCCCCGCGCTCGCGGCCGGCAACACGGTGGTCCTCAAGCCGGCCTCCACCACGCCGCTCTCCGCGCTCCTGTTCGCCCAGATCTGCCAGCAGGCGGACCTGCCGCCCGGCGTCGTGAACATCGTCCCGGGCCCGGGCGACATCGGCATGGCGCTGGTCAGCCATCCCGGCGTGGACAAGGTGGCCTTCACCGGGTCCACCGAGATCGGGAAGAAGATCCAGCGCGCTGTCGCCGGCACGGACAAGGCGCTCACGCTGGAGCTGGGCGGCAAGGCCGCCAACATCGTGTTCGAGGACGCCGCCCTTGACCAGGCGGTGGAGGGGATCGTCAACGGGATCTACTTCAACCAGGGCGAGGTGTGCTGCGCGGGCTCGCGGCTGCTCGTCCAGGAGTCCGTGGCGGACGAGCTGATCGGGCGCCTGAAGGACCGCCTGGCCACCCTGCGCGTGGGCGACCCGATGGACAAGAACACCGACGTCGGGGCGATCAACAACAAAGCCCAGCTTGAGAAGATCACCGAGCTGGTGGCGAGCGGCGTGGCCGAGGGCGCGGAGCTCTACCAGCCCGCCTGCCAGCTCCCCGAGCACGGCTGGTTCTTCCGGCCCACGCTGTTCACCAACGTCGCCCAGAGCCACCGCATCGCCAAGGAGGAGATCTTCGGGCCGGTGCTCTCGGTGCTCACGTTCCGCACGCCCGACGAGGCGGTCGAGAAGGCGAACAACACCGAGTACGGGCTGTCGGCCGGGATCTGGACCGAGAAGGCGTCCAAGGTGTTCGCGATGACCGCCGCGCTCAAGGCGGGCGTGATCTGGGCCAACACGTTCAATCGCTTCGACCCGGCGAGCCCGTTCGGCGGCTACAAGCAGTCCGGTTTCGGGCGCGAGGGCGGCATGCACGGACTGCACGCGTACGTGCGGCTGGAGGATCGCTGATGACGGACACAGCGGGTCGCCTGCCGGTCCTGCGCACCTACAAGCTGTACGTGGGCGGGGCGTTCCCGCGCACCGAGAGCGGCCGGACGTACCTGGTGTCCGGCGCCGAGGGCGAGCCGCTGGCCAACGCCTGCCGCGCCTCGCGCAAGGACCTCCGCGACGCCGTCCGCGCCGCGCGCGCCGCCGCTCCGGGTTGGGCCGGGCGGACCGCGATGAATCGGGGGCAGATCCTGTACCGCGTCGCCGAGGTGCTCGAGGGCCGGGCGGACCAGTTCGTCGCCGAGGTCATGGCGGCCGAGGGCGTGCGGGTGGGGGAGGCCCGGACGCTGGTCGCCCGCGCCGTCGACCGCTGGGTCTGGTACGCGGGCTGGACCGACAAGATCAGCCAGGTGCTGGGCGCCGCCAACCCGGTGGCCGCGCCGTACTTCAACTTCACGATCCCCGAGCCCACCGGCGTCGTGGGCGCGGTGGCGCCGGAGCGGTCCTCGCTGCTGGGCCTCGTGTCGCGCCTGGCGCCCGTGCTGGCCGGCGGCAACGTGGCCGTCGTGCTGGCCTCGGAGTCGCGGCCGCTGCCCTCGATCACGCTCGCCGAGGTGCTCGCCACGTCGGACGTGCCGGGCGGCGTGGTTAACATCCTCACCGGGCAGCGCCGGGAGCTCGTGCCGGTGCTGGCGTCCCACGAGGACGTGGACGCGCTCGACGGCTGGGGCATTCCCGACGACCTGCGCACCGCGGCCGAGACCGCGGCCGCCGATTCCGTGAAGCGCGTCGCGCGTCGGCCGGCCGGCGTGAGGGACGCCGCGTTCGACTGGCTCGACGACCGCGCCGCCGAGCGCCCCGAGTGGATCGCGGCGTTCCTCGAGGCCAAGACCGTGTGGCACCCGATCGGCGTCTGAGGCGGCCGTGATCGTCGTCGCCGGCGACGCCCTCGTTGACCTGATCGTGCGGCCGGACGGGTCCATCGAGGCCGTTCCCGGCGGGGGCCCGTACACCACCGCTCGCGCCGTGGGACGGCTGGGTTCGCCCGTGGCGTGGATCGGCGGGCTCTCGTCGGACCGCTTCGGGCGTGATCTCGAGGCGGGGCTCGCGGGCGCGGGCGTGGACCTCTCGATGGCCCAGCGGACAGACCTGCCGACGACCCTGGCGCTCGCGGAGATCGGCACGGACGGCGCCGCCTCGTACCGCTTCTACACCGACTCGACCTCGGCGCCCAACGTGCTGCCGGGTCCGCTGGCCGGCGGCCTGCCGACGGGGACGCAGGCCGTGCACGTCGGCACCCTGGGGTTCGTCCTCGAGCCGATGGCGAGCACGCTCGAGGGGCTGGTGTCCGCGCTGCCCGCGGACACGCTGCTGATGGTGGACCCCAACTGTCGCCCCTCGATCACGCGCGACCCCGACGGGTTCCGGTCACGCATCGCGCGGGTCCTCGCCCGGGCGGACATCGTGAAGGCCAGCACCGACGATCTTGCGTACCTCGTGCCCGGCGCGTCCGTCTGGGCGGTCGCCGCCTGGGCGCAGTCGCTGGGGCCCCGGGCGGTGCTGGTGACCGACGGGTCGGCGCCCGTCCGCGTGCTGATCGACGGCGCGGAGCATCGGGTCCCGGCGCCGGAGGTCCGGGCCGTGGACACGATCGGGGCGGGGGACACGTTCGGCGGGGCGTTCCTGGCCTGCCTCGTCCAGGGCGGCGGCGGGCGCCACGTCGCAAGCGACCCCCAGGCCGTGCTGCGCGCCGCCAGGTTCGCCGTCCGCGCGTCGGCGGTGGTCTGCGAGCGCGCTGGTGCCGACCCGCCGACCCTCGCCGAGCTGGGCGGCTGGCCGGAGGGCTGACGCGGCCCGGCCGCGATGTCGCGGCGGGCCACCGCCGGGCCACCGCCCCGCCACCGCCACCGCCGCGCCCCGCCGGAGCGCGCCATGTCCCAGGGTGGGGCTATAATCCGACCGACAGTCGGTCGGAGAATTCGAGACGCCCGTGGCCCGCACCCGCAATCACGCCGCCCACGCCATCCGCCGGGACGAGATCCTCGATGTCGCCGAGCGGCTGATCCGCACCCTGGGCTACGACGCGATGAGCATCCAGAGCGTCCAGGACGAGCTCGGCTGCTCGCGCGGAGCGCTGTACCACTACTTCGCGTCCAAGGAGGCGATCCTCGGCGCGGTGGTGGATCGGATGACCGAGGCCGGCATGGCCTTGCTCCAGCCGATTGCCGACAACCCGGGCCTCACGGCGGTCGAGAAACTGCAGACGCTGTTCAACGCGGGCGGCAACTGGAAGAGCCAGCGCAGCGACCTGCTGATCCCGCTCATCCGTGGCTGGTACCAGCCGGGCAACGACCTCGTGCGCGTGCGGGCGGAGGCTGCCGCCTATGAGCAGTTCCGGCCGCTGATGTCCCAGGTTCTCCGGCAGGGGGTGGCCGAGGGAACGATGAGCGTGTCCTCGGCCGACCACGCCGCCCTCATCCTCACCGCCCTGCTCGCCGGCTCCACCGAGGCCATGCGCCACATGCTGCTGGACCGGCTCGACGGGCGCGTCCCCTACGAGGAGGTCGAACGATTCATCCACGCCTACGACGAGGCGATCGAGCGGATCCTCGGCCTGCCCGCGGGCTCGTTCACGTTGCTTGACGATGACGCAATGCGCACCTGGTTCGCCTGAGGAAGGAGTGCCCATGCCCCCGGTCATCACGCTCGAGAAGCTCACCAAGTCCTACGGCAGGAGCCGCGGGATCATCGACGTGGACCTCGAGGTGCAGCGGGGCGAGGTCTTCGGCTTCCTCGGCCCCAACGGCGCCGGCAAGACCACGACGATCCGCACCATGCTGGACCTGATCCGGCCCACGAGCGGCCGGGCCGTGGTGTTCGGAATCGAATCCAGCGCGGACCCGGTCGCGATCCACCGCCGCGTGGGGTACATCCCCGGCGAGTTCACGCTGTACGACCGCCTCACCGGGCGCCAGACGCTCGAGTACTTCGCCAACCTGCGCGGCGGGGTGGACGCCGGCTACCAGGCGTCGCTGATCGAGCGCTTCGAGCTCGAGGCCGGCAAGCGGTTCAAGGAGTACAGCAAGGGCAACAAGCAGAAGGTGGGCGTGATCGCCGCCCTCCAGCACAAGCCCGAGCTGCTCATCCTCGACGAGCCCACCTCTGGCCTCGACCCGCTCGTCCAGCAGACCTTCTTCGCCACGCTGCGCGACGCGGTCGCCGACGGCGCGACCGTGTTCCTCTCGTCGCACATCCTGTCCGAGGTGGAGAAGACCTGCGAGCGCGTCGCCATCATCCGCGACGGCCGGATCGTGAAGCTGGGCACGGTCGAGGGGCTGCGTGACCTGGCCCACCACCAGGTGGAGATGCGGTTCGCGGGGGCCGTGCCGTCCGACGCCTTCGCCCAACTGCCGGGCGTCAGCGACGTGGTCGCCGAGGACCACGTCCTCCGGCTGCGCGTCGCGGGCGCCATCACGCCTGTCGTGCGGGCCGCCGCGCAGTTCGAGCTGCTCGATTTCGTCTCCCGCGAGCCCTCGCTCGAGGAGACGTTCCTCGCCGAGTACGGCCGCGAGGCCGTGGGGGCCAGGCCCAATGGCCGCTAGCGCCGGCACGCCGCGCCATCCTGCGGCGACGTTCCCGCCGATCCCGCTCCGCCGCCGGCTGTACGGGTTCGGCAGCGTCTACGGCAAGACCGTCCGCGATTCGCGGCTGTCGTTCATCATCGCGGCCGGCCTCTTCGGCGGGCTCGCGCTGGTCCTCGGAGCGGCGATCGGGACGGTGTTCCCCACGCCCGAGACGCGCAAGGAGCTCGGCACGCTGGTCGGCAGCATGCCCGCGGCGATGGTCAACCTGTTCGGCAACGTGACGCTGATGGGCGCCAAGATGGGCACCCTCGGCGGGTACGTCACCTGGAAGTACGGCTCGCTGTTCACGCTGGGCACGGCCCTGTGGTCCATCCTCGCGCTGTCGGGCACGCTCGCCGGCGAGGCCGCCAAGGGCAGCCTCGACTTCGTGGCCGTGTCCCCGTTCGGCAAGCGCCGGATCGCGCTCGAGAAGCTCGCCGCCCACCTCACGCTGGTGTGGGTGGCGCTGGCGGTGCTCGCCGTGATGCAGACCGTCAGTTCGAACGCCTTCGGCGACGCGTCGATGGGCGACCTGATCCCGCTCTTCTCGGCGGTCGCGTTCAGCGTCTCGGTCGGGGCGGTCGCACTGTTCTTCGGCGGCCTGACGCTCGTGCTCGCCCCACTGCTCGGCCGGGCGGGGTCCGCCGGCGTGTCCGCGCTCGCGATGCTGCTGGCGTGGGTGGCGAGCGGTCTCGGGGTGGGCGGCCCGCTGCTCGCGCTCAGCCCGTTCCACTGGACGGAGAACAACGTCCCGCTGGTCGGGATCTACGACTGGGGCGGCGTGCTCGCCGTCGCCGTCGTCGGCGTGGCGCTCGTCCTCCTGGGCGTCGAGCTGTTCGCCCGGCGCGACCTCGGGGTCACCTCCGGCCTGTCGCTGCCGTCGCTGCCGGCGGGCCTGCTCGGCGTGCACGGGCCGGTCAGCCGTGCCTTCGGCGACCAGGTCCCGCGCGCCCTGTCGTGGGGTATCGGCCTGGCCGTCTGGGGCGCGCTGCTCGCGTCGCTGGTCGGGTCGTTCAGCGACACCATCGGCAAGGACCCGGGTCTGCTCACCGCGTTCCGCTCGATCTTCCCCGGCTACGACTTCGCGACCGCGGGCGGCTGGCTCCAGCTGTACCTCGAGCTCTTCCTGATCGTGGCCGGCTTCTCGGCGGCGACGTTTGTCTCGAGATGGGCGTCGGACGAGACGGACGGCCGCCTCGAGCTGGTCCTCGCGACGCCCCTGGCCCGCGCCCGGTGGGTGATCGCCGGCGGGATCGGCGCGCTGCTGGCCGTGGTGCTCGCCACCGTCCTGTGGACGGTGGGCATCGGGATCGGCGCGGCGGCCGGGGGCGGGACGATCGGCGACGCGCTCCTCGGCTCGGCGTCGTTCGGCCTGGTCGCGGCCGCGTTCGTCGGGGTTGGCGTGGCGGTGGGCGGGGTGTGGCGCACCTCGCTGGCCGCCGAGGTGACGGCGGTTCTCGTGGTGGTCACGTACCTCATCGACCTGCTGGCGCCGCCGCTCAACCTGCCCGACTGGTTCCACCAGCTGGCGCTCACCGCGCACATGGGCCAGCCGATGATCGGCGTCTGGGACCCGGTCGGCGTGGCGGCCTGCGTCGTCCTCGCCGTGGGGGGCATCGCGATCGGCGCGTGGGGCGTGACCCGCCGCGACATCGCGCGCTGACCGCCGGCGCCCGTCGTTGCGGGCCGGGGCGTCGCTCGTGGCGCCCCGGCCCCTAGACTTCCCGGGTGGATTCGCTCGCCCTCGGCCTCGTGCTCGTGTCCGCGGTGATGCACGCCACGTGGAACATCCTGCTCAAGACTGCCGGCGACCCGCTCCGGACCTCCACCGTGGCGATGCTCGCGGGCACGGCGGTCCTCGTCCCGGCGGCGGCGGTGGGCTGGCTCGCCCTGGGCCGGCCCGACCTGCCCGCCAAGGCGTGGGCGATCGGCTGCGTCTCCGGCCTGGCCGAGATCGCCTACTTCGTGTTCCTGTCGTCGGCGTACCGTCGCGGCGACCTGTCGGTGGTGGCGCCGATCGCCCGCGGGACGGCCCCGGCCCTGATCGTCGCGGTGGGCGTCCTCGTGCTCGGCGAGCGGCTGGCGGGGCCCGCCGCGGCGGGCGTGGCGCTGCTGCTGGCGGGCCTGCTCACCGTGCAGCGGCCGTGGCGGTTCCTGCGCGCGGCGCACTCCGCCCACCGGGGCGCGGCCGGCTTCGCGCTGCTGACGGGCCTGATGATCGCCACCTACACGAGCCTCGACAGTGTCGGGTCGCAGCTGGCGCCTCCCTGGCTCTACATGGCGATCCTGTGGACGGTGACGGCGGCGGGCCTCGGGCTGATCGACGTGGTCCGGCCGCGCCTCGCCGGCGGGGGCTTCGCCGCCCGGCCCGGCTCGCTCAGCGTGCGCACGGCCGCCACCGCCGGGATGCTCACGCTGGCCGCCTACGCGCTGGTCCTGTTTGCGCTGTCGCGCTCCGACGTGGCGCTCGTCGGGCCGCTCCGGGAGTCGTCCGTGCTGATCACCGCGACCTACGGCATCGTGAAACTGCGCGAGGCGGTCACGCGACGCGAGATGGCGCTCCGCCTCGGCGGCTCGGCGCTGGTCATCCTGGGTGCCGCGGTGCTCGCAATCGCCGGGTGATGCGACAATCGGGACGGCAACGGCGATCTCGCCCAGCCCGTCGTCCCGCTACTCGCGCACCGCAAGGAGCCCCATGCCCGCCCTGCGTCTCGGCTACAAGGCATCCGCCGAGCAGTTCGCCCCGCAGCGCCTCCTCGATCTCGCCGTCACGGCGGAGGAGGTCGGCTTCGACTCGGTCTGGACCAGCGACCACTTCCAGCCGTGGCGCCACACCGACGGCCACGCGCCCAACGCGCTCGTATGGCTGGGCGCGGCGACGCAGGCGACGAGGCGCGTGGTGCTCGGCACCAGCGTCCTCACGCCCACCCTGCGGTACAACCCGGCGGTCATCGCCCAGGCGTTCGGCACGCTCGGCATGCTCGCGCCCGGCCGCGTGATCCTGGGCGTGGGCACAGGCGAGGCGCTCAACGAGACGCCCGTCGGCGTCGCCTGGCCTGAGCAGAGCGAGCGCTTCGCGCGGCTCAAGGAGAGCGTGGGGCTGATCCAGCAGCTGTGGCGCGGCGAGCGGCTCACCATCGAGGGCCAGTACTACCGGACGGCCAACGCCACCATCTACGACCGCCCGGACGAGCCCGTGCCCGTGTACGTGGCCGCGTCGGGGCCCGCTGCGGCGCGCCTCGCCGGGCGAGTCGCGGACGGGCTCATCTGCACCAGCGGCAAGGGCGAGGAGCTGTACACGCAGACCCTCCTGCCGGGCCTGGCCGAGGGTGCCGAGAAGGCGGGCCGCGATGTCGCCGCGCTCGACAGGATGATCGAGATGAAGGTCTCCTTCGACACGGACCGGGAGCGCGCGATCGAGGACACGAAGGTGTGGGCCGCGCTGGCACTCCCCGGCGAGCAGAAGATGGGCATCCACGACGCGCTGGAGATGGAGCGGGCGGCCAAGGAGGCCGAGCCCTACGCGCACAAGCGCTGGCTTGTCGCGTCAGACCCGGACGAGCACGTCGAGCAGCTGGCGCCGTACGTGGCCTACGGGTTCACCCACCTGGTGTTCCACTTCCCCGGCGAGCGGCAGGAGGCCGCGATCAGGCGCTACGGCGAGTTGATCCTGCCACGCCTTCGCGCCCGCTTCGGCTGAGCCGCCGGCCGCCCGTGCCCGCTCGCCCTGGCCGCGCGGTCGGTCTGGTCGCCCTGCTGTTCGCCGTCAACGGGCTGGCGAACTCCGTCTTCGCGCCGTTCGCGCCGGCCATCCTCGTGGAGCGCGGCATCTCGCCCGCCTGGCTGGGGGCGATCGGCGCCCTGGTGGCGGTGCTGTACGTGGGGCTCGCCGGCGTGTGGGGCCACCTGGCCGACGTGGTGCTGGGGCGCGGCCGGGCGCTCGCGCTCGCGTTCGCGATCGCGGCGGTGCTGCTGGTGGTGTTCGCGGCGCCGCTGCCGCTGGTGGCGATGGGCGTTGCCTACGTGGGGTTCGCGACGGTGTACGGCCTGCTGTTCCCGCTCCAGGACGCGCTCGCGGTGAACACCCTGCGCGACCCGGGGCGCCAGTACGGGCTGGTGCGCGGCCTCCAGAGCGGGTCGTTCGCGGCGGGATCGCTCGCCGCCGGGCTGGCCTGGCAGGCGACGGGCTACGGCTGGGCCGTCCCCGCGTTCGTGGTGCTGGCCCTGCCGGTCATGGTGGTGGCGTGGCGCATCCCCGACGTGTCGCGGGCAAGGCTCTCGGGGGCGCAGCGCGGCGGGGCGATCCGAGAGGCGCTGGCGGTGGCGCCGCGGCTGCCGCGCGCGCTGCTCGCGATCGGCCTCGCCAACGTGGGCGTGTTCGCGCTGCTGACGTTCCTGCCCCTGCTCATCGTGCGGCTCGGCGGGGCGTCGGGCGACATCGGGCTCGCGGTGGGGATCACCGCGGCGCTCGAGGTGGGCATGCTGCCCCTGGCGTCGCGCCTGCTGGCCCGGGTCGGGCCGCGTCCCGTGGTGACGGTCGGCGTGGCGCTGATGGCGGTCGTGTTCGCGTGGTTCGCCCTCGCCCCGTCGCCCGCGCACGTGATCGCCGCCGCGGTGCTCTACGGTGTCGCGTGGTCGGCGATGTGGGCCGGCTCGGTGACGACGGTGCGCGTCCTGCTGCCGCCCGAGCTGCAGGGCTCGGGCCAGGCGCTGCTCTCGCTGACGACCGCGGGCATCGCCGCACTGGTGGCCAACGTCGGGGGTGGGCTCCTGTGGAGCGGGCCGGGGCCGACTGCGGTGTTCGGGATCGCCGCCGGCTGCGCGGCCGCCGGCGCGCTCGTGGCGTGGCGCAGCCTGCCCGACGGCGTCGCGGGTGCCGCAGGTGCCCCTGGCGCCGAGGGCGCCGTCGCCGTCACCGCGGCCCAGGCGCCGTAGCCGCCGGCG
>JAKAMV010000144.1 GCA_021812735.1 Chloroflexota bacterium
GTTGACCAGCATCGTGGCGATGTTGGCCGCGTGGTAGTCGAGGTCCGCCTCGCTCCACGCCCCGGGGACGACGATGATCGGGGTGAGGTTGCCGAGCTCCGCGGTGAACGGCTTGTGGAGGATCGGCTCGTCCCGTCGCTTGCGCTCCTCGCCCTCGGGCCCCGTGCCGAAGACGATCGCCTCGTACGTCCGGTCGGAGCCGGTGACGTGGAGCGTGTCCACCAGCGGGTGGTGCGCGAGATGCCCGCCCTCGGCAGCGTCCCCGTAGACCACGCGCACGAGCCCGGCCCGAACCAGCGGGCCGAGCGCCGCCTCGTGGACGGGGCCGAGGTGGGCCATCACCGGGTGCACCTTGAGGACCACGGCCTGCAGTTCCACGAACACCTTGTGGAGGACGTCGAGCGGGCCGATGGACGAGGCGTTGCCCGCACCCAGCACCAGGCAGACGCGCGGGGGCGGCGGTGTCTGGTAGGCGTTCGCCATCGTGTCGGGCAGGTCCTCGAGGGTGACGCCCGGCGCCATCCACACGTCGGCCGTGGTGCCGAGGTACGTGAGTCGGTCGATGAGGCCGGTCGGCATGACCCGCGCCGCAACGCGGCCGTCGGCGAGGCGCCGGGCGCCGCCCGGAATCCGCGGACGGCCGCGGCGGTCGATCTCCCGGAGCGCGTCGCGGAGGAGCCGGGCGCCGCGCATGAAGATGTACGGCCCGACGATGGCCTCCTCGGCCGACTCGGGTGCGTCCGCGTCGAGGCCCTCGTGCTCGCAGGCGAGGCGGGTCCACCGGTCGGCCACCGCGAGCGTCGAGCGCAGCACCTCCTCGAGGAGGCGGACCCGCTCGGCGGTCGGCGCGTCCACCCAGGACGCCGCGTGCGCCCGCACCTCGACGACCGCCTCGTCCAGCGCAGCGAGGGGCGTGGCCGCGGGCCCGGCGACGCGCGGGTTGAACGGGTAGGGACCGGGCGCCACGGCGAAGCGGCGGGGCGCGCCCTCGTCGGGGCTGGGGGTGGTCACGGGCTGGAATGCTAGCGCCACGCCGCGCGGAGCGGCGTCCGTCATGGAGGCGAAAGGCGGCAGGGGGACACTGCAGCCATCGAACGAACCCCCACTCGAGGCCACGACCGTGTCCCGACCCAGCGCCGCTCTCGCCGACCTGATCCGCCGCCTGCCCTCCGGCGCCACCGTCGTCGCCGTCACCGACGACGGCGCCGACCCGCGATACGCCGCGGTCCGGCAGCTCGCCGCGCTGGCTGCGCACGACGCCGGGGGAACGGTGCTGCTCTGCGTCGCTCCCGCCCGGCTCGCCTCCCCGCCCCGCTCGCGGCCGCGGCTGTTCCTTCCGCCCGTCGACGGTCCGGCGCCCGGCCGGGCACACACCGGGACCCGTGCCGCCGACCTGCTGCTCGCCCAGGCGCGCGAGGTGGCAGCGCTTGGGCCGACCGTCGGCGTGTGGCTGCCCAGCCGCCCTGGTCCGGCAGGCGTGGCCGAGGCCGTTGCCGCCTCTGGCGCGGCGCTCGTGGTGGTCCCCGCCCGCTCCCGGCGGCGCGCGGTCCTCGACCGCACCCTGGACTACCTCGCGGCGCGCGTGTCTGCGCCGGTGGTCGCGGTGACGCCCGACGGCGCGTGGGCGCCGGTCCTCGCCCTGGGCGCGCCGGCCGCCTCGGCCTGGCCTGCCCCGCGCACCGCCGGCGCGAAGCGCGTAGCCTCCGCGACGTGACGCACGACTACACGATCCTCACAGGCGGCCGCATCCTCGCGTCGCCCGAGCCCGCGACGTCGCCCTCGGGGGCGGCGACGCCCACGGCGATCGCGTGGGCCGGGGGCACGGTGATCGCGGTGGGCACCGACGAGGCCGTGCGCGCGGTCTCGCGCGGTGACTCGCAGTTCCACAGCCTGGGCGGTGCCGTCGTTCGGCCCGTGGGCGGCGGCCGGCTCGAGGCGGGCTCCCCCGCCGACTTCGCGGTGCTCGACGGCCCTCTGACGCCTGGCGGGCTCGCGCGCCGGATCGCGGTGGTCCGGGGCGGCCGCGTGGTCGAGGGCCGCCTCCCGTAGACGCGAGAGCTGAGGCCGCTGCACACTCGGTCATGGACGACGACCCCAAGGATCGTCGCGCTCGTGTGCGTGCACCTCGTTGACGTCTGGCCCGCGCGCACCGCGCCGACCCCACGGCGGCCCGCGGAACCGAGCACGGAGATCCTCCGTCATGGAGCCAGCCGCAGGACGCGGCCGCGCCAGCCGGAGGACCATCGCCGTGCTCAGCCGTTCCCACCGGACACGCCGCGCCATCACGAGCGTCGGCGCCGTCTCGCTCACCCTCCTCCTCGCCGCCTGCTCGTCGCCATCGGCGGGCGCCTCAGGCACCGCTCCCGCCGCGCGGGACACCGCGGCGCCGTCCGGCCAGGTCGAGGTGAGCGGCACTCCAGCCGTCGCCCCGGGCGTTCCGGCGCCGGGCCAGAGCACCGTCTTCGGCGCACCTGCCGCAGGCTCCGGCGGCGGAGCGGCAGTCACCGGCAGCGGAGCGGCGGTCAGCAGCGGCACCGCGATCGCCTACCCCTACTACGGCGGGACCCCCGCGGTCGCTCCCGAGCACACGGTCGTCGTGGTGGGCTACGGGCAGGCGTCGATGCGCACCGACGGCGCGGGCCGCGCGGCGGCGCAGGCGAAGGCGCTCGCGGCCGCGTTGGCCGACGCCCGGGCCCAGGCCGACCAGATTGCGAGCGCCGCCGGCGTGACCATCACCGGCATCTACTCGATCAGCGCCTCGGGTGGCGGCTACGGCTATGTGCTCCCTATGGCGGCGAGCGGGAGCGCGCCCGCCGAGACGGCGCCCGTGCCGCTCGAGCCGAGCGCGAACGCGGGCGCCGCCGGCGGCGCCACGACGGGGAGCGCGCCGGGGGCGCTGCCCGTACCGGTGCCCGCGCCGGAGTCCATGGACTTCGGCATGTCGGTGACCGTGGCCTACGCGATCAGCGGGTAGCGCTAGCGGGCCAAGCGATCACGCGCCGTGCTGGGGCGGCGCGATCGGCACTCCCGGCAGGACCACCGTGACCCGCGCCCCGCTCGGCGCCAGGTTCTCGGCCAGCGCCGTTCCGCCGTGCGCCTCCGCGAACGCCCGAACGATGGCGAGGCCGAGGCCGGAGCCGCCGCCAGCCCGCGCCGGGTCGGCCCGGTAGAAGCGGTCGAACACGCGGTCCGTCTCGCCGGGCGGGAACCCGGGCCCGTCGTCGCTCACCCGCAGGGCCACCCATGCCGGCACCTGGGCGGGGCCCCCGTGCGGTGCGGGCGGTGGGGGCGTCGCACGGGCCTCGACCAGCACGTGGCCGCCGGGCTGCACGTAGCTGAGCGCGTTCGAGACGAGGTTGCCGAGGATCCGCTCGACGGCCGCGCGGTCCGCGACCAGCGTGAGCCCGGGATCGCCCGCGGACGCCACCTCGACGCCTGCGCCGACCGCCTGCTGTCGGAACCGCTCCGCGGCCTCGGCCACGATGGCGGCGGGGTCGACCGCCTCGGGCCGCAGGCCCACCCGGCCGGCCCGCAGCTCGTCGATCGAGCGCAGGTCGTCCACGAGCCGGCCCATGCGGGCCGCCTCCTGCGCGATCGCGTTCCCGGCGCGCACGACCCCGGGGCCGGTGGCGGTCCCGTCACGCAGCGCCTCGGCGAACCCGCTGACCACCGTGAGCGGCGTGCGCAGGTCATGGCGGATGCTGGCCAGCACGTCACGCTCCTCGGCCCGGACCCGCTCGAGCTCGGCGGTGGTGGCGTTGAACCGGTCGGCGAGCTCGCGCACCTCGCGGGGGCCCTCGGGCGGCACGGGCGCGACCGAGGCGCCCGGGAGCGCCGCCGTGGCCGCGGTCAGGCGCCGCAGCGGCCGGGTGATGGACCGGGACAGGGCCCAGGCGATTGGGATGCCGACGGCCGCGGTGATCAGCAGCACGACGGGCATCACCCGCAGCAGGTCGTTGAGGGCCTGGGCCGCCGACGTGTCGGGCAGCGTCAGCATGACGGCCACCGGCCCGGCCGGCGCGCCCAGCGCCCTCACGACGGTGACCGAGGTGAGGACCCGCCGCCCGCCGCCCGCGGGCAGCTCGCCGCTGCTCGTCTCGCCCGGTGTCAGCGCGGGGTCCACCGTGACCGACGACACGTCCACCGCGAGCGGCGACGGCCTGATCGGCACGACGCGCCCGTCGACGATCTCGTACACGCCGATCTCGGCGCGCAGTCCGGGCGCGGTCACCGCCAGCTCGTGCTGCAGGTCGGCGACGGCGCCCAGCAGGCGGACCCGGGCTGCCACCGGCTGGGCGATGTCGCCCAGCATGGCGAGGGCCGCCTGGCGGTGGAGGCCGCGCAGGCTGACGAACAGACCCCCGCCCAGCGCCAGCGCCGCGACCAGGCCGACGGCGACGAACGCGGCCGCAATGCGGGACGCGACGCGGTCAGGCATCGGCCACCAGTCGATAGCCGACACCGCGGACCGACTCGATCGCGGGCCCGTCCGGGCCGATCTTCTTGCGCAGCTCCGACACGTGGACGTCGACGGTGCGCGTCTCGCCCGGGAAGTCGGTGCCCCACACGTCCTCGAGCAGCGCCTCGCGGCTGAGGACCGCCCCGGCGTCCCGGGCCAGCGCCGCCAGCAGGTCGAACTCACGCGCCCGCAGCTCGAGCGGCCGCCCGCCGACCGTCGCCTCGCGGCGCCGCGGGTCGAGCCGCAGTGAGCCGGCCTCGACCGGCCGGCCGGACCGGACGGTCCCGTCCGCCCGGCGCAGGATCGCCTTCACCCGCGCGACCAGCGACCGCGGGTTGAACGGCTTGGTCACGTAGTCGTCGGCACCGAGCTCCAGGCCGACGATCGCGTCCACGTCGTCGGCGCGCGCCGTCAGCATCAGGACCGGCGTGTCCGCCACGCGACGGATCGCGCGACACACCTCGAGTCCGTCCATGCCCGGGAGCATGAGGTCGAGGATCACGAGGTCCGGCCCGGCCGTTCGGTGGAGCTCGACGGCGGAGGGGCCGTCGGCGGCAGCGATGGTCGCGAAGCCGGCCCCCTCGAGGTACATCCGGACGAGGTCGACGATGTTCGGGTTGTCGTCCACCACGAGGATGGTCTTCATCGTCGGGGAGTCTACGCGTCGCGGCCCGCCGGCTCGCTGCCGGCGGGCCGCGACGCGCTCGTCTGGCCTGTGCGCCGTGCTACTTGAGCGCGGCGACCGCCGCGCGGGCCTCGGCGGCCGCCCGCCTCAGGTCGCCGCGAGCCGTGGCGATCGCGCCGCGATCCGCCCTGAGGACGGGCGTCGCGGCCCCCGCGTTCCACTGGGCCGGCGTGAGCGGCAGCACGAGGGCGGCCTGGCCGTTGACCTCGGCCTGGGCGGCGGCGATCGCGTCCCGCATCGCGGCCAGCCTCGCCGCAGCGGCCGACTCGTCCTTGCCCGCGTTCTGGCCGGCCGTGACGGCCGCCTGGATCTCGTCCGCGGCCGACGTCAGCCGGACCGCCGCCGCGTCGACGAGGTCATCGCCGCGGACCAGGCCCACCTGCCGGGCGACGAGGACGTCGACGCGGTAGCCGGTGCTGATCCCGCGGACGTCTGCCCGCACGGCGGTCAGGGTCGTGTCGGCGTCGATCTTGCCCTTGAGCGTCTGGAGGCCGCTCTGGCTGCTCGCGATGATGGCGTCGAGGGCTGCGGCGTGATCGGGCGTGAGCGCGGCCGCGCCGGCCACCGCGGTGCGCAGGTTGCCGAGCGTGGTCAGTCGCTGGTTGACCATGCAGTCGCCGAGCGCCTGGACTGTGGACACCGACGGGCCGGTCTTGGCGGCGATGGCCTCCGACAGACAGGAGGCGGGCGCGGTCGTCGCGGCCGGGGTGGCCGACGGCGTCGACGCCATCGCCGGCCCCACGGCCGCCGCCATGACGACGAGGACGCCGGCTGCGCCGGCCACGATCCGCTTCGGGGTGAGATGTCGCGCGAGATTCACGGGTTGCTCCTTTCGGACTCCTGGGCGCTCGCGCCATTCGAGAGCGCCCGGTCGACGGCGTTGAGGTTGGCGTCCCATCGGCGGCGTCGCCGACTCCACTGCGGCGCCTCGGATGCGGCGCCTGGCCACATCCTCGCCGTCGGGACAGCGCCTGCTCCACCAGCGCGGCCGCGGCGTGTGTAAGGGCCGTGTAAAGCGGTGGCGGCGCTCGCGCACCACCGGACCGGGTCGCGCCGCGCCGAGACGCCGTGCAGCGCACCCGACGGACCCGGCGGATCG
This sequence comes from Chloroflexota bacterium, assembly GCA_021812735.1. Next base: position 6,244 of record JAKAMV010000144.1, read on the forward strand.
TCGCTCCGCCACTTGCAGCCGTCCGCGGTCGCGACATGATTGTGACCGTGGCCGCGTGCGCGCAGCGCGACCACCGGCGAGGGTGGTGATGGTGCGAGGGCTGCACGGCCTGACGGCCGAGGGGTCGCCCCGCGTGTCGACGTCGTCGCGCGACGCCGGCAGCGTGCGGCTGGGCGGGCTGACTGCCTACTGGCTCGGCCTGTCGGTCCTGTGGGGCGCGCTGACCACCGTCGTCCTCCCCCGCCTCGTCGAGCAGGCGGTCCCCGCGGCGGTCAAGACCAGCGCCCTCTCGCTGGTGGCGGGCGTGCAGGCCGTGGTCTCGATCGTGGTGCAGCCCGCCGCCGGCGCCGCCTCGGACCACTGGTCGAGCCCCTGGGGCCGCCGGCGGCCGCTGATGGTCGCGGGGGTGGCGGCGCAGCTGCTGTTCCTGGCGCTGCTCGCCCGCGCCGGCGCCCTGTGGGCGATCGTCGTCGTGATGGCGCTGGGCGAGGTCGCGTCGAACACGGCGCAGGGACCGTACCAGGGGCTGCTGCCGGACATCGTGCCGCGCGAGCGCCGCGGGCTGGCCTCCGGACTCCTCGGCGGGGCACAGCTCGCGGGCCAGGTGCTGGGGGTCGCGGTGGCGGGGCTGCTCGTCGCGACGGGCAACGACGGGGCGGCGATCGCCTTCGCGGGCGGGGCGGTGGCGCTGGGCCTGCTGACCACGGTCGCGTCGACGGCGGAGCGCCCCACGGCAGGGCCGAGCACCGGGGTGGCCGCCGGGCTGCGCGCCAGCGCGTCCCGCGGCGTCGGCCACCTGCGCCACGGCCACGCCTGGCGCCGGGCGCTGCGGACGATGCTGCTCGACGTCTGGGGCCCGGACGTGCTGGAGCGCCGCGACTACGTCTGGCTGCTCGTCTCCCGCCTGGCGATCCTGATGGCGACAGGCACCCTCCAGCCGTTCATCTACTTCTACCTCGAGGACGCCATCGGCCTCGGCCCGTCGGCCGCCCAGGGGGTGGCGCCGCTGGCGGCGCTCGTCGCGGTGGTGGCCCTGCTGGCGGCGATCCCGGGCGGCGCCGCCACGGCCCGGTGGGGCCGGGTGCGGACGGTCCTCGCGAGCGCGCTGCTCGGCGCCGCGGGGGCGGCCGCGTTCGCGCTGGCGCCCTCGTACGCCGCGCTGTTCCCCATCGCCATCCCCTTCGGCATGGCGATGGGCGTGTTCCTGTCCGCGGACTGGGCGCTGCTGGTGGACCTCGTCCCGCCCGACGAGGCCGGCCGATACCTCGGCCTGTCCAACGTCGCCACGGCCGGGGCCGGCCTGCTCGCGGTGGCCATCGGCGGGCCCGTCGCCGACCTGCTGAACGCGGTGTCGGCGGGCCTCGGCTACCGGGCGGTGTTCGTGCTGGCGGCGGCCGAGTTCCTGGCCGGCGCCTGGTGCGTCCGCCACGTGCACGAGCCGTCGGCCATCCCCGGCGGGACCCGGTCGTGAGCGGCGACGGAGGAAGTCGCGGGAGGCACCCCGAACGGCGGCCCCATCCGCCGTCCACGGCCGCGCGCCTGCTCGAGCCGATCCTCGTCATCGCCGAGCAGGTGGACCGGCGCCGGCGGCGGATCCGCCCGGTCCGGCCCGACGGCCTGCTGGGCGTGGAGTTCCGGCGCCACGACGGGGCCGGCACCCGCCTGCGGGACGGGACGCTGGTGCGCCGCGGCGACGTGGTCGCCGAGCTCCACCTGCGCAATGAGCGGGTCCGCGACGCGGCCCGGGCGCGCGGCTGGGTGGTCATCTTCGGCGCCCGACGCGACCTCGACGCGCTGGTGCGCTGGTGCGCCGCCCGGCCGCCCGGGTGCACGCCCGTGGCCGTGCACGCCTACTCCGTCCTGGGCGCGTTCCTCGAGCGCGGCGGCTTCGAGCGGCGGGCGCGCCGCCAGACGGTCCGGGTGCGGCTCGACGGGTGGTTCATGCGCTGGCTCCTCGGCAGGTTCTCGCCGCAGGGCGAGGCGCGCCTGCTGGCGGGCCGCGGGGCGCTGGAGGCGGCCGACTACTGGCTGCCCGTGCCCCGGACCGGGCGGCAGGGGGAGGCGGCCCGCGTGGCGGCGATGCCCTAGCCGCCCGAGACCGCCAGCACGACGTCCACGACCGAGCCCGGCGCCACCGGCGAGCCCAGTCCCGCCGCCTCGCCGTCAACGAACACCCTGATGTGCTCGCGGATCTCCGGTCCCGCCGCGAGCAGCCGGTCGTGCATGCCGGGCGCCTGCCGGTTGAGCGCGTCCAGCACGTCCCCGACCGTGGCGCCGGGGAGCGCAAGGCGGCGGGGCGTGCCCGGGAACAGCGTCACCAGCGCGCCCGGCAGCCGCACCTCCGCCATCGGGATCGCCCGTCGCCCGCTAGTCCGCCAGCACCGCGACGTCCACCGACGCGATGGCCGGCAGCGAGGCGGCGATCTCGCGCCAGGTGTCGCCCTCGTCGGCCGACGCGAACAGCTGACCGGACTGGGCGCCGAAGTAGACCCCCGGACGGTCGAGCGAGTCCACGCCCATCGCCTGGCGCAGCACCGACAGCCAGGCGTGCTCCTGCGGCAGCCCGCTGCTCAGCCGCTGCCAGCTGGCGCCGCCGTCGCGCGTTCGCCAGACGGCGGGCTTGGCGTCCAGCACATAGCGGCCCTTGTCCGGGGTGGTCAGGGGCAGCACCCAGGCGGTCTGCGCGTCGCGCGGGTGGACGCTCATCACGAAGCCGAACTCGGACGGCAGGCTGCCGGTGATCTCCTGCCACCCGGCGCCCCCGTCGTCGGAGCGGTAGACGCCGCAGTGGTTCTGCTGGAACAGCGTCTGGTCGGTGCCGGCCGCGAGGGCGAACTTGTGGACGCAGGAGCCCACCTCCTGCGGCGGGCCCGGGTTGTAGTCCTGGCGCACGCCCCGGTTGCGGGGGGTCCAGGAGGCGCCGCCGTCGACGGTCTCGAACACGCCCACGGCGCTCGCGCCCACCCACATGCGGTTCGGGTCGTCCGGGTGCGGGACGATGGTGTGGAGGATGAGGCCGCCGTTGCCCGGCATCCAGTCGGGGGTGGACGGGTGCCGGCGGAGGCCCTCGACGTGCCGCCAGGTCGCGCCCGCGTCGTCGCTCCGGAACAGCCCGGCGGGCTCGGCGCCCGCGTACACCGAGCCGTGGGCGGGCATCACGCTCCAGAGCCGGGTCAGCTTGGGCCCGTCGTCGCCGTAGGTGAGCCCGTCCGAGCTGTGCGTCCAGCTCTCGCCGAGGTCCGGCGAACGGAAGACGGCGGGGCCGAACCAGGGCGAGGCGGCGGCCGCGTAGAGGGAGCCGTCGGACGGGTCGTAGACCGCGTCGCGGACTTCGAAACCCTCACAGAACGGCCCGCGCACACGCCAGTCGCGGCGGGCCTCGTCGGCGTCGAGCAGGAAGACGCCCTTCTTGGTTCCGACCATCAGCAGGACGCGCGGCATGTGGACCTCCTCAGTGGCGGCTGCCGAGCCGCCCGGGCACGGGATCGGGCTTGGGGGTCTGGTCGCCTAGGGTAACCGGGCGGCGACGATTCGGACAGGCGGGCCGGATCTGCCGCACCCAGGGAACCCGCGGCTCGAGCGCGGCGTCGGGGACGACATGGCCGGCGGCCCGCTTCGGTGCGACCTTCGACAGGGCCAGCCCCGGGCCGGAGCGCGCATCGTGGCCGCGAATAAGCCCCGGCGAAGGCAGCGATGCGAGGATAGGTCGATGATTGGGGGCACGCCGGGATCAGTTGCCATGAGCGGAGGACACCTCGCCATGAACCGTTCGATCCGCCACAGCGTCGGGTTCGGTCGCCTGGCCGTTCCCGTCGCGATCGCCGCGCTGCTTGGGCCGCTCGTGCCCGCGGTCACGCCAGCGGTCGCGTTCGCGACCGTCGACCCGGCCACGGTGGCGCCGATGCCCGCCACCACCGCCAAGGACGCGCCCGTGCCGGCCTGGACCACCGTGGGCGGGCCGGTCGTGCACGAGAGCTCGGCCGGCCAGCTCGCGAACAACAGCACGATCATCCTGACGATCCCGGCGACGTTCGAGTTCAACACCGCGGTCGGCTCCGTCGCGGCGGGGGGCACCGGGTGCGCCTCGATGGTCCTCTCGAGCCTCTCCTACCCCGACGCGCAGCACGTGCTGGTGACGGTCAGCACCCAGTCGACCGTCGCGTGCGACGTCACGTGGAACGGGCTCCAGGTGCACCCCGTCTCGAAGTCGCTCGGCGGGCTCGCCCAGGTCACCGGGTCGATCACCAACACCGGCACGAGCGCGGGCGTCATCGGCTCGTCGGGCTACGGGACGCTGGTGGAGGTCCCCGGGCCCGCGGACCATCTCGCCTTCAGCACCCAGCCGTCGTTCGGCGTCCCGGGCTTCGCGTTCCAGACCCAGCCGGCCGTGATCGTCGCTGACGCGGTCGGCAACCGGGTGTTCTCGGACAGCTCGACCGTGGTCGCGCTCACGCTGATCAATCCCAGTGGCGTGAGCGGCGTGCTGACCTGCAACTCGGCCACGGCCAACCAAGGGCTGGCGACGTTCAGCGGCTGCCGGATCAATACCGCCGCCGTCGGCTACAAGCTCAGCGCCGCCGGCGGCAGCTACACGAGCGCGACGAGCAGCCTGTTCGACGTCGCCGACACGCTGGTGTTCACCACCCAGCCGGCCGGCGCGAAGGGCGGTGCCGCGTTCACGACCCAGCCCGTGGTCGAGATCAGGGCGGGCTCGACGAAGGCGGTGAACACGTCGGGCGCGTCGGTCCAGCTGTCCATCAACACCGCTCCGGCCACCGGCGGCAACCTGACCTGCACCACGAATCCGGTGTCGTCGAGCGCCGGCGTCGCCACCTTCGCCAGCTCCGGCTGCGCGATCGACAAGGTCGGCACCTACACGCTGCGGGCCACGGCCGGCGTGCTCAGCGTGGCGTCGGGCAGCCTGACGGTCATGGCGGGCCTCGCCTCGAAGGTCACCTTCGTCCAGCAGCCGGCGGGCGCGGAGGCGGGCCAGGCGTTCACGACCCAGCCGATCGTCGCGATCACCGACGCCGGCGGCAACGTCGTGTCGAGCGGCGTGAGCGCGACGGTCGTCCTGTCCATCGGTTCGAACCCGGGCGTCCCGGCCGGCGTGCTCACCTGCGCGCCGGGGCTGTCGCTCGCGACCGCCACCAGCGGGGCGAATGCCGGCCAAGCCCTGTTCTCGGGCTGCGCGATCTCCAACTCGGGGATCGGCTACACGCTGCTCGCCACCCCGTTGAACGTCGTCTGCGCGGCGGGTGCCTGCGCGACGTCGGGCGTCCTCGCGGCGTCGACGTCCTCCGCGTTCACGGTCACCGCGCCCACGGCGGTGATCACGCTCACCCCGTCGGCGAGCGTGATCACCTGGGGATCGACCGTCTACCTCACGACCCACTTCGCCAAGAACGGCGCCGGGAAGTCCTTCACCATCCAGGGCACCCGCGACGGCGTGAACTGGACGGCGATCGCGACGCGGACCGCCGACGCGAGCGGCAACGACATGTTCGCCTACCGACCGGAGACGAACCTCTGGTACCGCGACGTGTTCGCCGGCACGTCGGACCTCGCCGCCGGGATGAGCAATCAGCCGCGGGTGGTCGACCGCCAGATCGCGATCCTGCGCCCGACGAACTTCGGCCGTGTGAAGGCCATCTCCGCCGGCACGAAGGTGACGTTCACGACGACCGTCCGCCCGGCGCGGCCGGAGCTGCCCAAGGCCAAGGTCACGTTCCGGTTCTACCGGTTCGTGTCGGGCCACTGGACCTACGTGACCAAGCGGGACGTCTACATCGACTCGACGGGGCGCGCGTCGTGGACGTGGACGTTCTCGACGCGCGGCGAGTGGTACGTCCGCTCGATCGCGAACCCGACCCCGTACAACGCGAACAGCGTCTGGGGCCCGCTCGAGCGGTACAGCGTCCGCTGACGCCGGACTGGCCCGCGTTCGGAACGGAGCCCCGCCCGACGGCGGGGCTCCTCGATTCACGAACGGCGGCGGCTCCGCGGCGGCAGCGCGCGGCGACCGGTGGGCCCACGGGCGCGGAGATCGGAGGGCCCACGGGCGCCCTGCCTGCGCGTCGCAGGGATCTCTGGAGAGCGCGCCCTGATCTCGGCGTTCGAGGGCCCGGTCCAGTCAGTTATGCATGGAAGGACTAGTAGCCCGCGAGCGCCGCCCGCAAGGGCGTCGATTGGCGTCGAATCGCGACGTTTCGCAACCTTCGAGCACCAACGATGCGCCGCGCGCATAGGTGACGCCGCCGGCGCGCCAGGCCGGGGCTAAGAGTCCTGTGGCGCATAGGTGACGGATCGCCGCTCGCCGCCGACGTCCGACGGTGACGGACCGCCGCTCGCCGACGCCGCCGACCCCCGCCGCTCGCCGCCGACGCCGGACCGCCGCCGCCGCCCGGCTCCGTCAGTGGATCGCGGCCGCCCCCTCGAGGCCCTCGAACGTGATCGCCCCCTCCACGGGGCAGACGTACTGGCACAGCCGGCAGCCCACGCAGTAGTCGGGATCCACGTCGAGGCGGGACGTGCCGTTGCCGCCGGACCGGCGGATCGCCTGGTGCGCCCCGTCGTTGCAGGCGGCATAGCAGAGGTTGCAGCGGATGCACTTGTCCTGGTCGATCTCGGCCAGCAGCCGCCACTCCTGGTCGAGGCGCCCCCAGTCGGTGATGCCCGGCAGCGCCTTGCCCACGAGCTGGCTCGGGCTGGTCAGCCCCTTCGACCGCAGGTAGGTCGAGAGGCCGTCCACCAGGTCGTCCGCGAGCCGGAACCCGTAGTGCATCACGCTGGTGCCCACCTGCACGGTGGTGGCGCCCAGGAGCAGGAAGTCCACGGCGTCGCGCCAGGTCTCGATGCCGCCGATGCCCGAGAGCGGGATGCCCACCTCGGGGTCGGCGGCGAGCTGGCTGACCATGTTGAGGGCGATGGGCTTGACCGCCGGCCCGGCGTAGCCGCCGTGGCTGCCCTTGCCGCGGACGTCGGGCAGCAGCGCCCACGTGTCGAGGTCCACGCCGATGAGCGAGCTGATGGTGTTGATCAGCGCGACGCCGCCCGCGCCCGCCCGCCTGGCGGCGCGACCCGGGTAGCGGATGTCGGTGATGTTGGGCGTGAGCTTGACCAAGACGGGCATCTCGGCCTTCTCCATCACCCACTCGGTGATCATCTGGACGTAGTCCGGCACCTGGCCCACGGCCGCGCCCATGCCCCGCTCGCTCATGCCGTGCGGGCAGCCGAAATTGAGCTCGTAGCCGTCCGCGCCCGTGTCGTTGCACCTGGCCAGCATCTCGTGCCAGGCCTCGCGCCGCGCCTCCACCATGAGGCTGATCACGACCGCGTTGTCCGGGTAGCGCCTCTTGACCTCGCGGATCTCCGCGATGTTCACCTCGGTGGGGCGGTCGCTGATCAGCTCGATGTTGTTGATGCCGACGATCTTGCGGCCGCCGTACTCGAACGAGCCGAGCCGCGCGGTGACGTTGCGGATGGGGTCGCCGATGGTCTTCCAGACCGCTCCGCCCCAGCCGGCGTCGAAGGCGCGCGACACCATGTCCGCGCTGTTGCTGATGGGGCAGCTGGCCAGCCAGAACGGGTTGGGGCTCTTGATCCCGGCCATGTCCACCGAGAGGTCCACGCCGGGAACGGTCGAGTCCACCGCCCGCCGGACCGGCTCGATCCGCGGGCGCAGGCCCAGCGCGTCGATGATCGAGTGCGCCGCGAGCTTGCCCGCCTGGACCGCGTGGACGACCTCCCGGCCGCCGGACGCGATGTCGCCGATCGCCCACACCTTGGGGTTCGTCGTCCGTCCGGTGGCCGCGTCCGCCACGGCGGCGCCGTCGCGCAGCGGGACGCCCAGCTGGGCCAGCACGCCGTCCGCGGCGTCGGGCCGCTCCTGCCCCACCGCCCGGACCAGCGTGTCGAGGTCCACCTCGAATATGGAGCCCGGCACGGGCTCCGGCCGCGGCCGCCCGGACGCGTCGCGGTCGCCGGGCCGCATCGCCACGAAGCTCGCACCCGTGACGTGCCCGGCTCCCTGGATCTCGACCGGCGCGGTGTGCCAGCGGATCGTGATCCCCAGCTGGCGCGCCAGGTCGATCGCGTGCGGATAGGCGGGGCACTCCCCGGGGCCGCGCCGGTAGAACAGGGTGACCTCGTCGGCGCCCAGCCGGACCGCTGCCGCAGCGGCGTCGAACGCGGTGGACCCGCCGCCGACCACGCCCACGCGCCGGCCGACCACCGACGCCGCGCCGGGCTCCGGGTCGATGGCGGCCCGGATCACCGTGAGCGCGTCGATCACACCCGGCAGCGCCTCGCCCGCGACCCCGAGCGGCTTCGCGCGCCCGAGGCCAACGGCCAGCACCAGGGCGTCGTTCGAGGCCAGCAGGTCGGCGGCGTCGACGTCCGTGCCGACGGCGGTGCCCAGCGCGAGCCTCGCCCCCGCCCGCTCGACCTGGGCCGCCTCCACGGCCACGCTGTCTCGGGCCATCCGCCAGGGCACGATCCCGTGGTCCGCCAGGCCGCCCGCCCGCGGC
>JAKAMV010000145.1 GCA_021812735.1 Chloroflexota bacterium
CGTCCCGGCGGCGGGCGACGGGGCGGCCGCCACCAGCGCCACCTGCTCGCCGTACTCCACGCCGTCGCCCGGCTGCGGGTAGAACTCGGCGACCACGCCGTCGATCGGGGCCACCACGTCGATCAGGATGCCCAGCAGGTCCACCGTCGCGATGCGGTCCCCGGCGCGCACGCTGGTGCCGACCGGGACACCGGGCCTGAACATGCCCACCGCGGGCGAGACGGCCATCTCCTGGCGGACGCCCGGCGGGTCACCGGGCGCGTCCCCGACAGGCCGCGCCGGAAGGGCCGTCCCCGGGTGCGCCGCGGCACCGGACGGGGCGACGATCGGCAGGGCGGCCCGATGCGGTCGCTCGCGCCGCGGTCCGCCGCCGGACGGGCGCCGGACGCGGACGTGCCAATCGCCCTCGCGGACCTCCACCTCGCCCAGGTTGGCCGTGGACAGCCTCGCCACCAGCGCCGGGACGAGCGCGTCGGCAAGGCGGGCGATGCCGGCGTGGTCGGCGGCGCGCTGGGCCGCGGTGCGATCGCCGGGGCGGTGCAGGTCGGGCATCGGCTAGACGTCCTCGCGGGCGGGGGGCTCGTCGCGCCGGCCCACCTGGAGCGGCGCGGGAATGGCTCGGGAGCCGGCCTCGATGAGACCGCGCAGGCGGTCGGCGAAGCCGCCCCGGGGCGGGACGACGGGCGCCGGGCCCTCGGTCACGACCTCGGTGTAGGCGCCGAGGGAACGGTACCGGCGATAGCGCTGGTCCACCAGCAGGTCGATCGGGATGGCCGCCAGGCGGTCCAGCTCGCGCACGATGGCGGCCTTGAGCCGTCGGCCCGTCTCGTCGTGGTCGGTGTGCGCGCCGCCGTCGGGCTCGGGGATCACGTGGTCCACCACGCCGAGCGCCTGCTGCTCGGCGGCGGTCATCCGCATGGCGGCGGCGGCGGTGGCCGCCTCGTCGCTGGTGCGCCACAGGATGCTCGCGCAGCCCTCGGGCGAGATGACCGAGTACACGGCGTTCTCGAGCGCGAGGACCACGTCGCCCACCGCGATCGCGAGCGCCCCGCCCGAGCCGCCCTCGCCGGTGATCACCGTCACGATGGGCGTTCGGAGCCGGGTCATGAGCCCCACGGACCGGGCGATGGCCTCGGCGATCCCCCGCTCCTCGGACTCGGGCCCCGGGTGCGCCCCGGGGACGTCCACGAAGGTCACGACCGGCAGGCCAGAGCGCTCGGCAAGCTCCATGACCCGCATCGCCTTGCGGTAGCCCTCGGGATGGGGCATGCCGAAGCTTCGGCGGATGTTCTCCTCGGTGTCGGCGCCCTTCTGCTGGCCGACGACCGCCACCCGGTGGGAGCCGATCCGCGCGAAGCCGGCGACGATCGCCTCGTCGTCGCCGAACAGCCGGTCGCCGTGGAGCTCGATGACCTCGTCGGCCATCGCGGCCAGCAGCTCCAGGGTGCGGGGGCGCCGGAGGTTGCGTGCCAGCTGGACCCGCGCCCAGACCTCGGCCTTCTGGTCGGCTGCCGTGGGCGCGGGGGGCGCTTCGGGGACGGGCCCGGCCGGCTTGGGGCCACGGCCCAGGATGCGGTCAACCACGGCCGGCCTCCGCGGCGCCGGGGGCGAGGTAGCGCAGCAGCGCGGCCAGCTCGCGGCGCAGGTCCGCGCGGGCCACCACCCGGTCCACGAACCCGTGGCGGTACAGGAACTCGGCGCGCTGGAAGCCCGGCGGCAGCTCCTGGCCAATGGTCCCGGCGCCAACGCGAGCGCCCGCGAAGCCGATCAGCGCGTTGGGCTCGGCCAGGTTCACGTCGCCCATCGCCGCGAAGCTGGCGAACACGCCGCCCGTGGTGGGGTCGCTCATCACCGAGACGTACGGCACGCCAGCGGCGCGGAGCCGCTCGAGGGCGGCCATGGTCTTGGCCAGCTGCATGAGCGCGAGCGTGCCCTCCTGCATCCGCGCCCCGCCGGACGCCGACACGATGACCAGCGGCACGCGGGCGGCCAGGGCGCCCTCGGCGGCGCGGGCGACCTTCTCGCCCACGACCGCGCCCATCGACCCGCCCATGAACCCGAAATCCATCACCAGGATCGCGACGCGCTGCTCCTCGATCAGGCCGAAGCCCCAGACGGCGGCGTCGGCGAGGCCCGTGGCGAGGCGGGCGGCCGCGAGCCGGTCCGGGTACGGCTTCTGGTCCACGAAGCCCAGCGGGTCCTGGGACGAGAGGCCCGGGTCGCGCTCCTCGAAGGTGCCCGGGTCCAGCAGGTGCGCAAGCCGCTCGGCCGACGAGACCCGGAAGTGGTGGCCGCACGACGGGCACACGCGAAGCGACTTCTCGAGCGCCTTGTTGAACAGCTGCTCCGAGCAGGACGGACAGCGCGTCCAGAGCTTCTCCGGGAAGGTGTCGCGGCGCGGCCGGAAGCCGGGGAACTTGACGGGCATCAGGCAGTCCCCCCGTGGATGCCGGTGGCCAGGTCGGCAAGCTCGGCGAGGCGCCGGGCGCTGCTCTCGTGCGCGGCTCGCGGGAGCCCGGGCCCGCCGGGCCGCGCGGCGCGCCAGGCCACCCACGCCACTCCCACGAGCGACAGGGCGGCCGACGTGATGGCGCCGCCGACAAGCAGCGGGCGGGCGGGCGAGCGGGCGCCCGCGGCGCGGGCCACGGCCTCCTCGTCCGAGGGGTCCAGCCGCCCGTCGAGCACGGCCGCCAGCAGCGGGTCGCCGGACGGCGCCGAGAGCATGGCGCCGGGGAACGGGATCAGGTCCCCGTGGCGCACCCCGGGCCCGGCGACGGCGTGGGCGACGTCGCCAGCGGCCAGCTCGGCCAGGCGGGCGGCGAGGCGCTCCTCGAACCGGAACGAGGGATGGACGCGCACCAGGGAGGCCCGCAGCACGGCGGTGGCGCGACGCAGGTCCGCGCCGGCGGCGGGGTCGGGCGCGCCGTCCGGGGGCCGACGGTCCGCCGAGGCCAACAGGGCGTCGAGGTACTGGTCGGTGACGAGCGCGTCAACGGCGTCGCCGCCCGGCGGGGGAAACCGGGGCGGCATCACCGGACCGGCCCGCGGTCGCGGCCCAGCTCGCGGGCGACGGCCCCCAGCGCCCGGTGGATCAGCACCCGGACAGCGCCCTCCGACCGGCCCAGCACGCCGGCGATCTCGGCCGTCGTCATCTCGTCCACGAAGCGGAGCAGGAGCGCCCGACGCCGGTCGTCCGGCAGGTCGCGCACGGCGCGCAGGGCGGTCGCCGCCTCGTCGCGAGAGACCAGGTCGCCCTCCAGGTCCACGCCGTCGGCGATCGCGAACCCGGCACCCAGGGCCACGTCCAGCGACGCGGCGGGCTTGCGCCGGCGGGCGCGCCGCTCGTTCGCCACCACGTTGCGCGCAATCCGGAACAGCCAGACGCGGAAGGTGCTCGCATCGGGCCCGTCCTCCGGGCGCGCCAGCTCGCGGAAGCGCGGCAGCGCGGCCAGCGCCCGCAGGAAGGTGCGCTCGGTCGCGTCCTCGGCCGCGTGGTGGTCGGCGAGCTCGTAGAGGGCGTAGGCGTACACCTGGGCGAGATACTTCCGGTACAGCGCGTCGAACTGGGACAGGTCGCGGCGTGCCGCCTCGACGAGGTGCCGGTCGCGGTCGAGCGCGACGACGACGCGGGGCTTCGCCGGCTCAGCCGTTCCAAACCCCGGGCGGCCCATCGCGTTACACCCCCACCGCGAGCCGGGCGTGAACCACCTCGCCGGCATGGACCAGCCGCATCTCCCCGCCGGCGGCCGGGGTGACGACCAGCGCGCCCGTGGCGCCGTCCACGCCCTCGACAAGCAGCTCGTCGCCACCGGCGGGAGCGTAGCCGTCGAGGCGGACCAGGCGCCCCGTGAGCGTCTGCCTCGCCGCCCACGTGGCGAGGTCGAAGTACCCGGCACGCAGCGCCTCGAGCCGGGCCTCGAGATAGCCGAGGAACGCCTCGAGCACCGCCTCGCGGTCGATCGGGCGGCCGCCGGACGCCTCGCGCAGGCTGGTCATCGTGGGGGCGAGCTCGGCCGGGAAGTCGGCCGCGGCCCAGTCCGCGTTCACGCCGATCCCCACCACCGCCTGCGGGTCATCCGTCCCCAGGCCGCGGCTCTCCCCGAGCACGCCGGCCACCTTGCGGAGCTCGAGCGGCGCGGCCAGGCGCGCCGCCGCGGCAGCCCCCGACACGACCCCGGCCAGCAGCGCGTTCGGCCCGGCCGTCTCGACCACCAGGTCATTCGGCCACTTGAGCCGGATCGCGCCGACGGGCAGGCCCGCGACCTCCTCGGCCGCGTCGCACATCGCGAGCGACACCGTGGCCCCGAGGCGCCAGACGCGCTCGGGCGCGAGCCACGACGGACGGAATCCGCACGAGAGCAGCAGCGCCGCGCCGGGCGGCGCCGTCCAGACGCGCCCGCCCCGGCCGCGTCCCGCGGTCTGCTCGTCGGCGACGGCCACGCACACCTCCGGCTGGCCGCCGGCCAGCCAGTCGCGAACGGCGTCGTTGGTGGACCCGACCGCGCCGAAGCGCTCGAGCCTGCTGATCGCGCCGCTCGGCGAGCCGCTCCCCGTCACCGGGTCAGCCGGCCGCGGCCGCCTCGACGGCCTCGGGCTGCTCGAGCGCGAACGCGGCGTGGAGCGCCCGGACGGCCTCCTCCACGCGGTCCTCGGCGATGAGCGTGGTGATCCGGATCTCGGAGGTGGAGATCATCTCGATGTTGATCCCCACGCTGGCCAGCGTGCCGAACATGCGGGCCGCATAGCCGGGCGCGTTCTGGATGCCGGCGCCGATGATCGAGACCTTGGCGACCGAGCTGTCGGTGGTCATGTCGGAGAAGCCAAGCTCGCGGACGATCGGCTCTAGGATCCGCTTGGCCTTGGCCAGCTCGACCCGGGGGATCGTGAACGAGATGTCCGTGGTGCCGCCGTGGCCCACGTTCTGGACGATGACGTCAACGACCACGCCGGCGTCCGCCAGCGGGCCGAACACACCCTGGGCGACGCCCGGCTTGTCGGGCACGCCGACGAGCGTGATCTTGGCGACGTTCCGGTCATGGGCGAGCCCCCGGACCTTGTTCCGCTGCTCCACGAGCGGGTCCTCCTTGATGAGCGTTCCCGGGGCGTCCTCGAACGAGCTGAGGACCTCGATGACCACGTCGTTGACCCAGCCCAGCTCCACGGCGCGCACCTGCATCACCTGGGCGCCCTGGTGAGCGAGCTCCATCATCTCCTCGTAGCCGATGACGGGCAGCTGGCGAGCGTCGGGGGCAATCCGCGGGTCCGCGGTGTAGACGCCCTTGACGTCGGTGAAGATCTGGCAGCGGTCTGCCTCCAGGGCGGCCGCGAGCGCGACGGCGGTGGTGTCGCTGCCGCCGCGGCCGAGCGTGGTGGTCTCCGCGAGCTCGAGCGCCTTGGCGCTCTGGCCCTGGAACCCGGCCACGATGACCACCTTGCCGGCGTCGAGCTCGGCCCGGATCCGCGCGGGGGCAACCCCGGCGATCCGCGCCTTGCCGTATGTGCCGTCGGTGGTGATGCCGGCCTGGGCGCCGGTGAGGCTGATCGCCGGCACGCTCAGCGCGTGGAGGGCCATCGAGACGAGCGTGGAGCTCTGCTGCTCGCCGGTCGCGAGCAGGACGTCGAGCTCGCGGGTGTCGGGATCGTCGGTGATGGCCGCGGCCAGGGCCAGGAGCTCGTCCGTGGTGTCGCCCATCGCGGACACCACGACCACCAGGTTGGACCCGGCCGCGCGCTCGCGGGCGATCCGTCGGGCGACGCGCTTGATGCGCTCTGCCCCGGCGACCGACGAGCCGCCGAACTTCATGACGACAAGGGGAGTGGACATCGTGCGGCAATTCTAGCGGCCCGCTGCCCGGAGCCCGGCGTTGCGGTTCGGTTGCGGCGGTCGGGTCTCGTCCCGGCGGCGCTCGGGGCGGCGGCGCGGCGGCGCGGCAGCGGCGCCCCGCCCTGGTCTGGGCCGCGCGCCCCGCGGCGGCCGGGCCCAACCCGCTGGGCACACATCCCGCGGCAGGGTGGGCGACCTGCAACCCGCCAGGCAACGCCGCGACGCTTGCGCGGGGTCGTGGCCACGGCCGACGGGCCGCTCGGCGCCTGCCGCGCAACGAGGCGACGCCCGGCGCGCGACGTGTGTGCGCGTGGGGTTGCGCCGATCGGGCGCGGGCATGGGTCGCGTCCCCAGGCCGGGGGGCTCCCGCTGACCGGCTGACTGCGGATCGGCGGGACGCGCACGGATCGTCCCGGCTCAGCGCCCGCTGACCCGCGTTTCGCCGCCCTGCGCCACAATCGGCGCTCGCGAACTGCGTCCCGATCCCGGAGGCCCGACCATGTGCTTCGACCACGACTCCCACCCGCCGATCGTCCCCGACCCCACCGGCATACGCGACGCGGCCGACGTTGCGCTGGAGGCGGGAGACGGCAACCGCTTCGCGGCCTACGTCGCCCGCGCGGCGCGACCCACCGGCGCGGCGATCGTGATCCTGCCGGACGTCCGCGGCCTCCACACCTACTATCGCGAGCTCACCGAGCGGTTCGCCGAGCACGGCGTAGATGCCATCGCCATCGACTACTTCGGCCGGACCGCGGGCATCTCCGACCGCGGCCCCGGCTTCGACTATGCGCCGCATGTCGCGGCCACGACCTATGCGGGTATGTCGGCCGACGTCCGCGCCGCGGCCGCGCACCTGCGCAGCGTCGCAGGCGTGGAGCGCCTGTACACCACCGGCTTCTGCATGGGCGGCCGCCTGTGCTTCCTGACCGCGACGATGGCCGACCTCGGGCTGGCAGGGGCGATCGGCTTCTACGGCTGGCCGACCGGCGCGTCGCGCAACGACACCCCCGCCCCGGCCGACGTGGCCGCCACGTTCACCTGCCCGATCCTGGGCATCTTCGGCGGGGCGGACGAGGGCATCCCCGCTTCCGCGGTGGCCGAGTTCGAGACGGCCCTCGAGCGAGCCGGGGTCGAGCATCGCATCACCACCTATGCGGGCGCGCCGCACTCCTTCTTCGACCGCAAGGCAGCCGACTTCGCCGACGCGAGCGAGCGCGCCTGGGCGCAGACGCTGGGGTTCATGGGCGTCGCGAAATGAGGTGCGGGCGGCCCACCGGCGGGCGCGGCCCGCGCTAGGCTGGCATCCCACATCACCAAGGAGGGGTCCATGAAGGAACGGCTCATCGGCGACGACCAGCTCCTGGTGACCGCCGACACCTCGCTCGGGGAGGCGCTCTGGGACTGGGTCGCGGCCGATGCCTCGCGGCGTGCCGCGGACGGCTGGCGGATCGCCAACATCGGCGGCATCGGCACCCAGACGGGGCTGCAGGCCCCGCAGGGCGGCTACGGCGCGCCCGCGTACGCGGTCGCGATGTCCCTGTGGATCCTGTATCGGCGATGACCGACGCCACGCCCGTCCCCGAACGCCGCGGCGAGCCCGCGGCGCCCGCGTCCGACCGCGTCCGACTCCGGCGCAAGCCGATGCGCGGACGGTATGACCGCGATGCGGTCGACGCCATCGTGGACGCGTCGGCCGTGGGCGTCGTCTCGTTCGTCCAGGGCGGCCAGCCGTTCGGCATCCCCGTCAACGTCTGGCGCGAGGGGGATCGTCTGTACTGGCACGGATCGGCGGGCAGCCGGATGCTGCGCGAGGCGGATGGGAAGCCGGTCTGCGTGACGGTGTACCACCTCGACGGCCTGGTGCTGGCCCGCGCGGCCACGAACCACTCGGTCAACTACCGCTCGGCGATGGTCCTCGGGACGGCGCGCCTCGTCACGGACCCGGGCGAGGCGGAGCGCGCGCTCGAGGGCCTGATCGAGGCGCTGTACCCCGGTCGCTGGGCCCAGCTGCGGCCGATGACCGAGCCGGAGCGCAAGGCGGCCGGCGTGATGTACGTGGACCTCGCCGAGTCCTCGGCCAAGGTCCGCAGCGAGGCGCCGCACGATGACCCGGGCGACGAGGCCTGGCCCGCCTGGGCCGGGCTCATCCCGGTGCGGACCGTCCGCGGCGAGCCCGAGCCCGACGCCTTCGTCCAGCCCGGCACGCCGCTGCCCGAGGTGCGCGTCCCATAGCCCGCGTCCCCTAGCCCTTGCGGCCCACGACGAGGCCGGACGCCGGGCGACGCCCGCCTGGCAGGTGTTGCGGGGGGCGGCCGGGGGTGCCGCGTGCCCGGGCCAGGGCTGGCGCGGAGGCCGTCTCAGCGCGAGAAGGTCAGGTGCGTCGTCCCGCTCTCGGCCACCTCCGAGGTCACGCGGTAGCCCTGCTCGAGCCCGCGGAGGTCGTCCCAGAGCCGGATGCCGCGGCCGAGCAGGATCGGGGCGATGGCGACGTGCAGCCGGTCCACGAGCCCGGCGCGAAGGAACTCCCGCGCCACGGTGGCGCCGCCGCCGACCCGCACGTCACGCCCGCCCGCGGCGGCCAGGGCGAGGTCCAGCGCCTCGCGGGGCGTCGCGGACTGGAAGCGGAACGTCGTGCCGCCCGCCATCTCGAGCGCCGGCCGTGGCCGGTGCGTGAGCACGAACACCGGGCAGTGGAACGGCGGCTCGTCGCCCCACCAGCCGCGCCACGCCGGGTCGTCGCCGGCGGCGTGGAGGCCGAACATCCCCGCCCCCATGATCTCCGCGCCCACCTCGGCGAAATACGCCGCCGCGTAGCGGTCGTCCACGCCGGTCGTCCCCTCGCCCGACGCGTCGCGCAGCACCCGGGACCGGAAGGTTCGGGTGGCAACGTAGGCCTCGACCAGGCGCGCCCAGTCGCGGCCCATCGGGTCGTCGGGCGTCTGGTCGGTCGTGGTCGCGAAGCCGTCCAGCGAGATGTTCAGGTCCACGCGAACGGCCATGGCGTCCTCCCGGCTGACTGGCGCAACGCTCACCGCCCACTGTAACCGGCCGGTCGGAGGCCGGCACGCGCGCCGATGGCGCCGCCCCGGGCGCGGGAGTTGCGAGCGAGTGGCAGGATGCAGGGGTGGCACGCGCTGATGACCGACCTGCCCGGCGATGGGCCCGACACGCCCGGGCGGTGGACACCGAACCCGTCCGGCACGCCCGGCGGCGGCCATGGCTCGCCACCATCGTCGTCGCAGCCGGGCTGCTGGGCGGCTGCGGCACGAGCGCCCCGCCGTCCCCGTCGCCCGCCACGCTCGCGGTGACCGCCGCCCCGTCGCCGTCCGCCGCTGCGCCCCCGCTGGCCGCCACGACGATCCCGGCCGCCACGCCAAGCGCCACCCCAGCGGCCACGCCAACCCCGGCCGCCTCCGCCACCGCGCTGCCCACGACCGGAGCCCGCCCGTCCGTGTCGGCCCTGGCGATCCGCAGCCTCCCCGCCGACGACGGTGCCCGGATCGTCGCGGTCACCAAGGTCGATGCGCGCACTCGCGACCTGACGATCGTCTCGCCCGCCCTCGGGAGGTTCGCGCCCGGCAACGGACCGCTCGGCCGGACCGTGACGGTCCGGATCCTGCTGCCGAGCCAGTTCGCCGCCCGTCCCGCCGCTCGCTGGCCGGTCCTGTACCTGCTGTGCGGCGCGGGCGGCGACCACACCGAGTGGACGCAGAACACCGATGTCGAGAAGGCGACCGCCGCGATGGGCCTGCTCGTCGTGATGCCCGACGCGGGCGGCGGGTGGTACTCGAACTGGTGGAACGGCGGCAAGGGCGGCCCGCCGGCGTGGGAGACATTCCATCTCGTCGAGCTGCGCCAGCTGCTCGAGCGGAACTGGCGGGCCGGGGACCGGCGCGTCATCGCCGGCCAGTCGATGGGCGGCTACGGGGCGATGGAGTACGCCGCGCGCCACCCCGGGATGTTCCTCGCCGCCGCGTCGTTCAGCGGCGTCCTGGACCCGGCGGCCGAGGCGGCCCGGGGCTGGTCGATCGGGGCGCCGGACGCCATGTGGGGCAATCAGGCCGCGCGTCCCGATCTGTGGCTGGCGCGCGACCCGACCGATCACCCGGCGGCCCTCGCGGGCACGGCCCTCTACGTCGCCTACGGGAACGGACAGCCGGGGCCCCTCAACGCCGCCGGGGCGAAGCGGGACCGGCAGGAGGCGGAGGTGGGGACCGAGAGCGCGGCCTTCGTCGCTGCCCTCCGGGCGCGGCACATCCCGGTGACCGCGGACGCCTACGGCAGCGGCACGCACGACTGGCCCTACTGGCAGCGCGACCTCCATCGCTGGCTCCCGCTCGCGCTCCGGGTGCTCGGCGGCTAGCCCTGGGCGCGGTCGTCGCCAGGGCCGTCGCTAGGCGCCCTCGACCACCTCGGGCCCGAGGTTGCGGGGCGCCACGACGTCCGTCCGCCCGGACAGGCCCGCGGCCTCGGCCGCCTCGCGCAGGGCGTTCTCGACCGGCGCGGCGTCGGCCCCGGGCGCCACGAAGGCGAGCACCGTGGAGCCAGCGCCGGAGAGGAACGCGCCCAGCGCCCCGGCCGCCCGGGCCGCGCCCGTCAGACGCGGCAGCTGCGGGTAGGCGACGGATCGGTACGGCTCGTGGATGCGGTCCACGGTCAGGTCCGCGAGCAGGTCGTAGCGCCCCGAGGCAATCCCGGCCACGCCGATCGCGATGCGGCTCATGTTCGACACCGCGTCCCGGAGCGGCACCTCGGCCGGGAGCACGCGCCGCATGTCCGCGGTGGACAGGCGCCGGTCCGGGATGAACAGCACCGCGCGCAGCCCGTCGGGAGCGTCGAACCGCACCGCCTCCACCCGCTGGCCCAGGTGCGCCGACACCACGAAGCCGCCCATGAGCGCCGCCGACGCGTTGTCCGGGTGGCCCTCGATGTCCGTGGCCAGGCGCAGCATCGTCGGCATGGGGAGCGACCCGCCGCCCAGGACGTTACCGGCCCACACGCCGCCGACGGCCGCGGCCGCCGACGACCCCAGCCCTCGCGAGAGCGGGATCCGGTTGTGGGCGCTGATCCGCCAGCCGATGGCCGGGGGACGCGGCCCCAGCTGCGCCTCGATGGCCGACTCGAGGCCCATCACGAAGCGGTTGGAGCGCTCGCCGCCCAGCTCGCCCACGCCCTCGCCGGTGGTCACGAGCTCGATCGAGCCGTCGCCGTCGATCGCCTCCACGGTCACGCGGTTGCAGAGCTCGAGCGCGAGGCCGAGGCAGTCGTAGCCGGCGCCGAGGTTGGCTGTCGAGGCGGGGATGTCCACGACCAGGCGCCGTCCCAGGACGGGCGACCAGTCGCCGGGGGTCTGCCAGTGGCCCGCGACCTGGGAGCGAGGCGGCATCGCCGTCAGTCCCCGACCGGGTAGCAGGCGCCGGACGGGGCGGCGATGCACTCGGCCGGCACCGGGCGCACGGCGGCCTCGGCGCGCTCGGCGCGGACCGCGCCGGCCCAGGTCGAGCCCAGGCCGCGGGCGATCGACACGAGATCCGCCAGGACCGCGGCGGCGGCGGCGGAGCCACCGGCGCCGGGGCCCTCGAAGGCCACCCGGCCGACGGGCGTCGCGTCCACCTCGACGCGGTTGAGGACACCATCGCAGCGGCCGAACGGCGAGCCGGCCGGCACCGCGGTGGGCACGACGGACGCCTCGATGGCGCCGTCCTCCGCCCGGCGGGTGGTGGCGACGAGGCGGAGCGTCCGGCCCGCGGCCGCCACGGCCGCCACGTCGTCCGCGGTGACCCCGGTGATGCCCGGCGCGCCGGGCGCGCCGGTGGCGCCGCCGGGGCGATTGCCGACGGCCTCGGGAGCGATCCAGACCCCGAACGCGAGCCGGGCCAGGATCACCAGCTTGTTGACCGCGTCGAGCCCCTCGACGTCGGCGGTCGGGTCGGCCTCCGCGTAGCCCTTCGCCTGCGCCTCGCGCAGCACGTCCGCGTAGTCGCGCCCCTCGCGCGCCATCGCGGTGAGCATGTAGTTGGTGGTGCCGTTGACGATGCCGCGCACGCGGGCGATGCGGTCCGCGGCGAGGTCCACGGCGATCGGTGCGAGGAGCGGGATGCCGCCGCCGACGGACGCCTCGAAGCGCAGGACGGCGCCCGTGTCGCGGGCGAGGCGCTCGAGGGCCGGGCCGTGGTGGGCGATGACGTGCTTGTTCGCCGTGGCCACGCTCCGGCCGGAGGCCAGCGCGGCGCGGATCAGGGAGTGGGCCGGCTCGTCGCCGCCCATCGCCTCCACGATGACGTCCAGGTCGGCCCGGGCGAGCAGGGCGGAGGCGTCGTCGGTGAGCAGCTCGGCGGGAATGCCGCCCGCGAGCGCGCGGTCAGTGAACTTCTCCGCGACCGCGACCAGGACCAGTGGCCGGCCGTCGGCGGGGGCGAGACGGGGCGACCGCTCGAGGAACGCGCGGACGACCTCTCGGCCGACGGTGCCGGCGCCGATCACGCCGACGCGCAGGGGCTGGGTGCTCACACTGGATCTCCGGAGGGGCTGGGCGACGTCGCGATGGTAGCGAACGCGGGGCGAGGACCGCGGCCGGGGGGCGGCGAAGCGGGCGGCCTAGCGCGAGTCACGCCAGCGGCCTCTGGCCGCCGGGCGCACAATCGCCCCATGGACCGGTCAGACCCCCTCGACCTGGAGCGCTTCGTCGCCGCGCAGGGCGGCATCTACCCGGACGTCGTCGGTGAGCTGCGCGAGGCGCGCAAGACCCGCCACTGGATGTGGTACGTGTTTCCGCAGGCGCTCGGTCTCGGCGAGTCGGCCACCTCGCGGCGCTACGCGATCCGCTCCCTGCGCGAGGCCCGTGCCTACCTCGAGCACCTGGTGCTCGGCCCGCGGCTGCGGGAGTGCACCGGGATCGTGCTCGCCGCCCCTCCGGCTGCCACCGCCGGGTCGATCTTCGGGCCGGTGGACGCGCTCAAGCTCCGCTCGTCGATGACGCTGTTCCTGCGCGCCGCCCCGGAGGATCCGCGCTGGCAGCAGGTCCTCGACCGGTACTTCGGCGGCCAGCCGGACCCGCGCACGGACGAGCTGCTGGGGATCGGCTGAGGTCGGGTCCGCCGACGTGCCGGTCGAGCACGAGCGCCTTGCTGCCGCTGGTGCCCTGGTCGAGGCCGCGGACGAGGGGGCCGCGCCCGCCGCCGCCCATCAGAGCGCCTGCTCCAGCAGGTCGCCCAGGTCCCGGAACACGTGCGTGGGCCGGATGCCGCTCGCCTCGGCCGCTTCCCGCGACGTGGCACCGGTCAGCGTGAGCGCCGCGCCCATGCCCGCCTGGAGGCCCATCGCCACATCGGTCTCCAGGCGGTCGCCGGTGATCAGGCAGCGCTCCGCCGGCACGCCCACCAGGCTCAGGATCGCGGCCGCCATGTGCGGCGACGGCTTGCCCACGATCGCCTCGCAGCGGGTGGCCGTGCACGCCTCGATGGCCGCGATGACGCTCGCCGCGTCGGGCTCGCCGCCCCCGGGCACCGGGCAGTAGCGGTCGCCGTTGGTGGCGAAGAACCTGGCGCCGCCGCGGATGGCGTCGAAGGCAACCTGGAGCTTGCGGTAGGCGAAGGTCCGGTCGAAGGACGCGATGACGGCCTGCGTGGACGCGGCGTCGTCCACCAGCTCGAAGCCGGCGGCCGCGAGCTCGCCGCACAGGGGCGGCTCGCCCACTACGAACAGTCGGCTGATCCCCTCGGCAGCGCGCAGCCGACCCAGGAAGTCCGCCATGACCAGCGATGAGTTGACCACATCCTCGACCGGCGTCGGCAGGCCAAGGCGCGTCAGCTTCGCGCTGTAGTCGCCCGCGGTGTGCGTGGGGTTGTTGGACAGGAACACCGTGCGGCGGCCGAGCTCGCGGAGGGTGCGGATGGCACGGCCGGCGTTGGGCAGCAGGGCGTCGCCCAGGTACACGGTCCCGTCGAGGTCAAAGATGTAGGCGTCGTAGGCGGCCATGGGCGCGAAGCATGGCACGGGCGGGCCGCGCCGCGCAGGGACAGGCGCGCCGCGCGGCGCGGCGGCTCCGTTACACTCCCCCGACGATGACCGTGCAGCTCGAACCCTCCCCCGCGCCGGCCCAGGCGCCCGTCTCCCGCCCCCGGATCTTCTCCGGCATCCAGCCATCCGGGATCGTCCACCTAGGCAACGACCTGGGCGCGATCCGCAACTACGTGATGCTCCAGTACGAGTACGAGGCGATCTACTGCATCGTCGACTACCACGCGCTCACGAGCACCCACGACGCGGAGGCGCTGCGCCGCCGCACCCGCGAGATGGCCGCCAGCCTGCTCGCGCTGGGGCTGGACCCGGACCGCTGCACGCTGTTCGTCCAGAGCCACCGGCCCGAGCACACGGAGCTGATGTGGCTGCTGGCCACCGTGACGCCGGTGAGCTGGCTGGAGCGGACGCCGACGTACAAGGAGAAGAAGCAGAACCAGCCCGACGACGTCAACCACGGGCTGCTCACGTACCCGGTCCTGCAGGCGGCGGACATCGCGATCTACAAGGCGACCAAGGTGCCGGTCGGCAAGGACCAGGCGGCGCATCTGGAGCTCTCGCGCGAGATCGTCAGGGCGTTCAACAACCGGTACGGCGAGACGTTCCCGGAGGCCGAGGCCGTCTACACCACCGCGCCCGTGGTCCTGGGCACCGACGGCGTCAAGAAGATGAGCAAGTCGGTGGGCAACACCATCGAGATCCTGGCCTCCCCCGAGGAGATCCGCCGGCAGGTCATGTCGATGGTGACCGACACCAAGCGGATCCTGCGCACCGACCCCGGCCGGCCCGAGGTCTGCAACGTG
>JAKAMV010000870.1 GCA_021812735.1 Chloroflexota bacterium
CTTCGGAGACGGCGGGGTGCTCGCGATCTTCGCCAACTGCCTCAACATGGGGATCCTTCTGCCGTTCGTCGGGTACGCGACGTACCGGCTGCTGGCCGGTCGCGCGCCGCTCCTCTCCACGCGGCGTGTCTGGGCGGCCGCCATCGGTGGCTACGTCGGGATCACCGTGGCGGCGCTCGCGGTGGGCGTCGAGCTCGGCGTCGAGCCGATCTTCTTCACGCAGAACGGCCATGCGCTCTACAGCCCCTACACGCTCGGGCAGGCGGTCCCCGCCATGCTCGCCGCACATGCCTTCGGCGCCTCCATCGTCGAGGCTCTCATCACCGGGCTCGGCGTGGCGTACTTCCAGCAGCGCCATCCCGAGTACCTCGCCTCGCTGCGGGGGATCTTCGCGCCCGACGCCGCGGCCGAGGGCGAGTCGAGTCCCCGGCCACTCTGGCAGCTGGTGCTGGGCGCCGGCGGCGCCGCTGTCCTCGTCGTCGCGGTCCTGGGACTGCTGATGGGCGGAGGAGACCCGGGCCACTTCTACGGCGCCGACTGGTCGCAGGTCAGCTGGCCCGACGTCGGCACCATGCTCCTCGTCGTCGCGTTGATCGGCCTCGTCCTCGTGCCGCTCGCGTACCTGCTGCTCCCACGGCCGGCCAAACGGATCGGGGCCGCGTTCACCGCCATTTCCGTGGTGGCACCGCTCGGCCTGATCGCCCCAGGCTTCGCCTACGGGGAGGGCAGCCCGCAGGACGTCGAGGCCGCGTTCGGGTACGTGCCGCAAGGGCTCCAGCAGCTGTCGGGCATCTTCAGCGCGCCGCTCTCCGGTTACAACGTACCGCTCCCCTTCTTCGAGGGTGCGAACGCCCCGCTTTGGCACGCGGCGATCGGCTACGAGATCACGGGGATCCTGGGCATGCTGATCGTGGGCGGCCTCAGCGTGGCGGTGGCCCGGGTGCTGGGTGGTGGCAGGTCGGCGGCGCCCGACCAGATGGGCAGCACGGCGTGAGCGGCCCGGCGCCCAGCGCGGCGGCAGCTGGGCGTGACCGCCGGCGGGGTCGGATCGGCTGGCTCGAGCAGACCCTCGCCGGAATCACCGCGTCGATCGAACACGCCGTCTTCACCGAGCAGCACGCCCGGGAGCGCGGGTTCCTGCAGGCACGGGATCCGCGGGCCAAGCTCGCCATCTTCCTGGCCTTGGTGCTGGCGGCGAGTCTGAGCGGATCGATCACGGTCCTGGCGGGCCTCTACCTCGTGGTGCTGGCCGCCGCGGGCGCCAGCCACGTGCCCTATCGGTACTTCGTCAAACGCGTCTGGTTGGGCATCCCGTTGGTGGCCGGGATCGTCGTGATCCCGGCCCTCTTCCTGGTGCCGGGGCCGCGCCTCTTCGATCTCCCGGCGGGGCCGCTACACGTTGCACCGTCCCTCCCGGGCGTGGTCGGCGGGGTCATCTTCGTTGCGCGTGTCGGCGTCAGCGTCTCGCTGGCGTTGCTGCTCGTGATGACGACCCCGTGGGCCGATCTGCTCAAGAGCCTGCGGGCGCTGCACGTGCCGCAGGTCTTCGTGCTGATCCTCTCGATGACGTACCGCTACATCTTCCTCTTCCTGCACACCGTCAACGGGGTGCTGCAGGCCCGCAAGAGCCGCGTCGTGGGGCGGACGAGCGGCGCGGAGCAGCGACGCTGGATCAGTGGCACGATGGGAGCCCTGGTGAATCGAGCCTTCAAGATGAGCAACGATGTGTATGCGGCGATGCTGGCGCGCGGCTTCACCGGCGAGCTCCGCGCGTACAGCGCCTACCGCATGCGGACGACCGACTGGGCGGTCCTGGCGGGTTCGCTGACGGTGGCCGCCGTGGGCGTTCTGGCGGGTCCATTCCTGCCGTGAGCACGGCCGAGGGCCGGCTGCTCTACGCGCTGCGCGGCGTCCGATACGTCTACAGCGGCGACCACGTCGCGCTCGATGGCGTCGATCTCGAGATCCACGAGGGCGAGCGGGTCGTGCTGCTCGGCGCGAACGGCAGCGGCAAGTCGACCTTGCTCAAGCTTCTCGACGGCATCATCGCACCGCAGCAGGGCAGCATGTGGGCATTGGGCCGCGAGATCGCCTCGGTCGTCGACGGCGAGGATGCCTTCACCTTTCACCGCGCGGTCGGCCTCGTCTTCCAGGACCCCGACATCCAGCTCTTCAGCGCCACCGTCTTCGACGACGTCGCCTTCGGGCCGCTACAGCTGGGGCTGCCGGCGGCGGAGGTGAAGCGTCGCTGCGACGAAGCGTTGGCCATGATGGGGATTGCGCACCTGGCCCAACGGGCCCCCTTCGAGCTGTCTGGCGGCGAGCAGAAGCGGGCCGCCATCGCGTCGGTCCTCTCGCTCGAGCCGCAGGTCGTCCTGCTCGACGAACCGACGGCCTCGCTCGATCCGCGCACCAAGTGGGTGCTCGTCAACCTGATCCGCCGTCTTGGCGAGGCCGGCCGCACCCTCATCACCGCCACGCACGAACTCGATATCGTGCCCCTCATCGCCGACCGGGTGATCGTGCTCGGCGAGGAGCGGCGCATCCTCGCGGACGGCGCGCCGGCGGCGATCCTGGACGACTGGGCCCTGTTGATCCGAGCGAACCTGATCCACGAGCACCTGCACCAGCACGGCAGCGCGCTCCATGCGCACGCGCACGACATCGGCCACCACGAGGATCAGGCGCCCGAGCGACGCCCGCCATCGGACGACGGGCCGGGCGACGGGTCGGACGACGGGTCGGACGGCGGGTCGACGGCGGCACGGCCTGAAACGTCGACCACGGCGTCGTTCGCATGGTCGACGACCGGTCCGGCTGGCGACCCGGCCACCCACAACGGTTGATGCCGCCCGAGCCCCCGGCCGGGGCGGGTGAAGCGCCCGGGAGCCTGGCGCGCCTGCGGCCGCCGGCCACGACCCGCTATCACGCCTGCAACCCGGCCACGAAACTCACCCTGAGCGGCGTCGCACTGGTCGTCGCGCTCGTCGTCCCGGGCGCCACGGGCCCGCTCGCCGCGCTCGCGCTGCTGGCGGGGCCCGTCGTCTGGGCTCGACTGGTGCGTCGTATCTCGCTCCTCAGCGCACAGGTGAGCGCTCCGCTGGCGGTGCTCGCCGGCCTCGAGCGCTTCGCGCTCGGGTCCCGTAGCGCCGGCGTGGCGGCCGGCAGCGCGCCATGGAACGCAGCCGCGGTCGCGCTCGACGTGCTGTTGCGGGTCGCTGCCGTGACCGCAGCGGCGGCGCTCTTCGCCTGGACCACGGACCGCCGCGCG
>JAKAMV010000146.1 GCA_021812735.1 Chloroflexota bacterium
GATGCACGCGGCGCGAGCGCGCTGGGAGCGCCTGGCCGGGACCGAGCGCATCCCCGAAGAACCTGCGGAGGGGTTCGATGCCTGACCGTCGGTGTGCCCGCTGCGGGGCCCCGCTGCCATCCCCCACCGGCCATCCCCCGCGGCGGGACCGCGCGGGGCATCCCGACTGGTGCGCCGCCTGCGTGGCCGACGCCGCCTGGACCGCCATCGGCACCTGGTTCAGCGGTCCCGATCCGTCCCTGCGTCGAGCGGGCCGGCCCCCGCGTCGCCGCTGAGGCGGGGTGGAAGGAGACCGCCATGGCCTTCGACGATCCCGAGGAGGCGCGCCGCTACTGGGCAGCGCGCGCCGCGGCCGAGCACCGCTGGACCCGCATCGGCGAGCTACTGCGCGCCGCCAACCGCGCCGAGGCGGCGGGTGACTACCCCGCGGCGGCCGCCTGCTACGAGGCGGCGGCGCGCCTGGCCCCCTGGCACGACGCCGTAGTCTTCCGCACCCTGGCGACCCGGATGCGCCAGCGTGCCCGCAACAGCGGCGGTTGCAGCGTCCCACAGCGACGATAGGGGACCGGGCTGCCACGATTGCATGGGATCGGGTCCTGCCGGTGCTGGGGTCAGGAGGTTTCCCCACCGGCGCTCCGGGGACGCCAGGCATGGAGGGGCTTACCTCTGGTTCCCGCGGTGTGCGGGATCAGTGGTTCGCGCGCTCGGCGGCCTCCTCGATCGCGCGCCGGGTGGCCTGCAGGTAGATCCAGACGGCTCGATCGACCGCATCGTCGTCGAGCTCGTCGAGCGTCATGGCGGACAGATTCTCGGCGGCGACGAATGCGGCGTCCTCGGTGCCATCGAGTGCGGCATGCGGATCGACATCGTAGGTGCGCTCCTCCTCGAGCGCGCCGAGGTACTCGCGTTCGGTGCAATCACGCTCGAAGCGGCTTGCTGCTTCGAGCACTGCATCCGGGGTCCAGTTCATCGTGACAGCCCCCATCTTCCGTGCCGGGGTGCACCGGCCCATGCGACAGAAGGTGGACAGGTATCCTCGAAAGTCAAGCTCTGCCGCTGGACCATCCGGTCGCGCAGCGAAAGCAGGGACCGCCTGGCCCGGCTCGTCGCTGCGATGCCGGCAGCGCTTACCCGCTGCGACGGAGCGCGGGGGCGACAGAGCGCCCCGGGCATCCACGGCGCGAGCTCTCGACGGCCCGGCTCACAGATCGGTGACGATCACGTACCAGGCGGAGGCGTCCGCCGGTCCCGACCCGAGGAGCGCGCGGACCGTGGGGGTGTGGCCGAAGCCTGTCACCACCCGCAGAGCCGGGGCCGCCTGCGAGACCACACGAACGCCCGGATCAGGGGCGGACCCCGATGACGCATCAGCGGGACCGTTCACCACGGCGATCGCCGCCACGCAGAGGGTTGTGGTGGCCGTGGCCACGCTCGCCGGGATCCCGGTGTCGGTCGTGCCCTGGCGCACCGGGGCCCGCAGGTGGGATCCGTAGGCTGGGCAGGCAGCGGTACCGCCCGGCTCGCCCGTCCCGTTCAGGCCCGCCGCGCGCACGCCGGCGGGCGTGCCCAGCGCGATGGCGAGGAGCGCGACGAGGACCGCGCCGAACCCGACCTGCCGCATCCGCGCCATGGCGGCCTCCTGTGCGTGGCGCCCGGCCGGTCCCCCTCATTGATCAGCCGGGCGCATCGGGAGGGTGATCGGCACCGGCCCCAAGTCAAGGATTGGCGCGTGGTTGGCGCGGAGGCAATTCCTTGACTTTGATCCACCTTCGACGAGGCTCCCGGCGTCCGGATGACGCGGGAGCGGGGTGCCCCGCCGGCGCGCCGGACGGGAGCACGGGAGCAGCGGCATGGCGGAGTTGGGGTACGGACGCACCCGCGTCCTGCGAGTTCAGCGGGCCACCCCTGGCCTGGGCGGCCTGCGGGGTCTGTCGGCCCGCTTCTGGGCCGCCTTCGGCCTGGGGGCGGTGCTCACCATGGTGGACAGCTTCGAGACCATGGCCGCCCTGGCCTGGACGCCGGTCCCGGGCGACCCGGGCCTCTTCGTGCGCCACGCGCGCGAGCTCAACCCGCTGGGGAGCGCTCTGGCCAGCCAGTCGCCCTGGCTCCTCCCCGCGGCGCATCTCGCCGAACTCGCGCTGTTCGTGGGGGTGTGCTGGCTGCTCACCCGCGACGCGATGGCCCAGCGTCTCGCACGTCGCCGTCCGACGCCGCTGCTGGTCCGCCTGGGGGTGCCGGGCGGCGCGGCCTGGGTGCGCCTGCTGCTCTGGACGATCCCGGTGGTGCTCGTGCTCACCGAGGGTGCGGTGGACCTCCACAACGCCCTGGTGATGCTCTGAGCGCTCACGTGACAGCCCACCCGCCGCTCGGCCGATCCCCACCCACGTCGGTCGGAAACCCCCGAGATGGGCACGCTCCCGTGACACGGATTGGCAACCGCTCGCGGTTCCTCGTGACGCACAGGGGTTGATCGCTGCCAGGAGCCGCCCCGGCGATCACAGACGACCCGTGACGCGCGTCACGGTCAGGTCGCGCGGGTGGTCACGCCAAGATCCGGACACGACACACTTCCGAGTCCCAGGGTCCGGCACCTAAGGTCATCCCGACACGCCACATGTGCACGGCGACGCCGGCGTGAGCCGCTGCGACGCTGGCTTCGGGAGATCGACTAGATGACACCTCGCGCGATACCCGGTCCGACCGGCCCTCGAGTGGTGGGCAGGCCGGGAGGAACGTCGGTCGCCTTCGAGGCGGTCGTCAAGACCTACGGCCCGGTGCGCGCGCTCGATCGAGCGTCGTTCACAGTGGCCGCAGGTGAGACGGTGGCTCTCCTCGGGCCCAACGGAGCAGGGAAGTCAACCGCCATCGGCTGCATGCTGGGGCTCCGCCGGCAGGACTCCGGGCTGGTGCAGGTCCTGGGGGATCGCCCGACCGCTGCCATCGCCTTGGGGCGGATCGGGGCGATGCTTCAGGAATCGGGCCTTCCGGCGGGCGTCACCGTAGCCGAGGTCGTCGACTGCCTGCGGCGCTTCTACTCGATGCCGGTGCCGCTTGACGAGTTGTTGCGGCGTGCTGGCATTGAGGAGATCCGCGGTCAACGGGTCGAGCGGCTCACGGGCGGCCAGCAGCAACGGGTCCGGTTCGCGCTGGCGATCGCGGGCGACCCCGATCTGGTGTTCCTCGACGAGCCCACGGTGGGCATGGACGTGGAGACGCGGCGCGCCTTCTGGGACCAGATGCACGCCTTCGCGGGCGACGGCCGCACCGTGCTCTTCGCCACCCACTACCTCGACGAGGCCGATGCCGTTGCGGATCGGGTCCTGGTGCTCAACCACGGACGGGTGGTGGCGGACGGCTCCGCTGGGGCCATCAAGTCGGGCGTCTCGTCGCGCTCGGTGCGCTTCACTCTTGCCGGGGCCGACGCAGCCGTGCTCGCCAGGCTTCCCGGCGTGAGCCGGCTAACGCTCCACGGCGACGACGTCCGCCTGACCACCGGCGATGCCGACGCAACAGTGCGCGCGCTGTACGCCGCAGGTCTTGCGGTCCGCGACTTGGAGGTCACCGGAGTCGGCCTGGAGGACGCATTCCTGGCCCTCACCAATGACGGAGCGACCGCGTGACCTCCGCCGACGCGAACCAGCCCCACGCCGGTACCGCCGCCACCGGCTTGGAGGAGGGATCGGGACAGCGGCAGATCCAGGGAGTCGCCATCGTGACCACATCCCCCACCGTCACCTCCCGGCCCGCCAAAGTCACAGGATCGGCCGCGTCATCACTGCGCCCCGCCTTGGCCTTCCTTCGACTGGAGATCCTGCGGGTGGTGCGCAACCGACGCTACCTGCTCCTCACCATCGGCTTTCCGCTCTTCTTCTACCTCATGTACACGCGCATCCTGCCCGCCTCGGGGCTGGGATGGATCGACGGCATGCCGTGGTCCGCCTACTTCATGATCGGCATGGGCGTCTTCGGCTCGGTGGGCGCGTCCTTTAGCGTGGGCGGCCAGCGCCTCTCCGCGGAGCGCGCCTCCGGCTGGACCCGGCAACTCCGCATCACGCCGCTGTCGCCTGCTGCCTACGTGCTGGCCAAGGTCGCGACCGCGCTCATCGTCACGCTGCCGGCGCTCCTTGTGATCGCCTTGGCTGGCGTCGCGGCCGACGGCGTGACGCTCGCGCCCGGCTCCTGGCTGACCGTCGTGGTCCTGCTCTGGGTCGGGTCGCTCCCTATCGCC
Organism: Chloroflexota bacterium; assembly: GCA_021812735.1. Next base: position 4,229 of record JAKAMV010000146.1, read on the forward strand.
GCGCTCGGCTTGGCGCTCGGCCTGCTGCTGGACGCCGATACCGCCCAGCCCGGGGTGACGGCGACCTACATCGGTCTGGCGTTTCTTGGCGGTCTCTTTCAGCCCGCCCAGTCGATGCCCTCGGCGCTGCAGCAGCTGGCGCACGCGCTCCCGCTGTTCCACCTGGCGGACCTCGGCTGGCGCGCCGCGGCCGGCCGGTCTCTCGATCCGGACGACCTCTTGATCCTGCTGGGGTACGCTATCGTCCTCTTCGCCACGGTCGCCTGGCTGTACCGGCGTGACACCTCGCAGGAGCATGGGTAACCCGTACACGTCGATCCGTTCGGGCGAGGACTCAAGGCTGGCCGTGGGAGCCTCGCCACCCGTCGGCGTCGATCGCTCGGGCGCCGGGGAGACCGCGCGCAACGACTCGTACCCGGATTTCCTGCCGGTCTGGCGCAGCGACTGGATGCGGCTGCGGTGGATCTTCCTCGGCGGCGCGATCGTGCTCCTCGCCTCGATCGGCTGGTCGCTGGTCGCCGCAAGACCCCATCCGCTGGCACTCGCGCTGGTGCTGGGGGATGTCGCAGTGTTCGGCGGCCTGATGGTGGAGGGGGTCCTCGGCCGCCCGCGGCGGGTGGTTCCCGTCGAGGGGCCCGCCGCGCTCGGGCTCGTCGCCGCGATGACGCTGCTGGCCGTCGGCTACGTGGCCATCGAGCAGGGTACGCTGGGCACTCTGCCCTTCTTCTTCGCCGGGATCATGGCCGGCAGGCTGCGCCCGGACGCGCGCGCCGTGCGCAGCATCGGCGCCATCGCAGTTCTGAGCGTGCTCGTCATGCTGCCCTTCTCGCGCGACATCGCTGGCATTCTGGTCAACGGCATCTCGGTTGGCATCCTCAGCCTGACCGTCTACGGCATCCGCGTCCTGCAGCGCACCAATCGCGAGCTCGTGCTGGCCCGAGGGGCTCTCGCCCGACACGCCGTCGCGGAGGAGCGGCTGCGCATCGCCCGCGACCTGCACGACGTGCTCGGCCACGACCTCTCAGTGATGGCGTTGAAGAGCGAGCTCGCGCGCCGGCTGCTGCCGGTGGATCCTGCGCGGGCCGTGAGCGAGATCGAGGATGTGGAGCGCACGGCCCGCGAGGCGCTGCGGGCGGTGCGCGAGACGGTCAGTGGCTATCGGCAGCCAGTGCTGGCCGTCGAACTGTCAGACGCCCGAGAAGCGCTCGCCGCCGCCGGCATCGCACTCTCGGTCGAGGGCGACCTCGGCGCGATGCCGCCCGTCGCGGAGGCGATCTTGGCCTGGACGGTGCGTGAAGGCACGACCAACGTGATTCGGCACAGCGGCGCGCGGTGCTGCACCGTCCGGGTCGACCGGAGCCAGTCGGGCGCGAGTGTCGAGCTGCTGGACGATGGTAAGGATGGAGCTGGTGGGACGCAGGGTGTCGCGCAATCCGGACTGGCGGGCTGGGAAGCGGGTGCGGCGGAATCTGGTCGTGAGGGCAGTGGCCTTCCCGGGCTCGCGGAGCGCGTGGCATCCGGTGGCGGACGTATGGAGGCAGGGCCTCGACCCGAGGGTGGTTTCCGGGTGCGGGTGTGGGTGCCGCTCTCGGATGGGCTGACGCCATGAGCGCGGCCCCGGGAGGACGCGCCCCAGGCGGTCGGGCAGCCGATGGCGGCAACCGTTCCGTCGCCGAGGAGCGTGCCGCATCCACAACAATCCGAGTCCTCCTGGCCGAGGACCAGGCGATGGTGCGGGGCGCCCTGGCGGCGCTCCTTGCGCTCGAGCCGGACATTGAGGTGGTCGCACAGGTCCCGCGCGGTGACGAGGTCGTCGCCGCGGCGCTCGCTTCGTCGCCCGATGTGGCGCTGCTGGACATCGAGATGCCGGGCATTGACGGCCTGCAGGCGGCGGCTCAGCTGCGAGACGCCGACCCCGCCTGCCGCGTTCTGATCCTCACCACCTTCGGACGGCCGGGCTACCTGCGGCGTGCCATGGAGGGCGGCGCCTCCGGGTTCTTGCTGAAGGACGCGCCGGCGACCGAGCTGGCGCTGGCGATCCGGCGCGCGCATCGGGGCGGACGCGTGGTGGATCCTGGGCTGGCCGCCGAGGCGCTAAGCGAGGGCACCAGCCCGCTGACGGAGCGCGAGCACGAGGTGCTCGCGGCGTCCGCGCAGGGCGGCACGAACGCTGAGATCGCGGCTCGGCTGTTCCTCTCGGAGGGAACCGTGCGCAACCACCTCTCGGCAGCGATCCAGAAGCTCGGCGCGCGCAACCGCGCAGAGGCGGCTCGCATCGCGCAGGCGAAGGGCTGGCTGTAGATCGCAACCGGCGCCCGAGTCGCTGGTTTGCCCAGACTCGTCGCTGGGTGCCGCTGCTGCACGAGCGATTGCCCCGCTTCTCTGAGCCGCTCCCACCATCAGCGCTGTAGGCGAATCGTCTGGAGCAACCCGCGCGCGCCTCCTCGAGGCGCGCGAGCCTCGCCGTGATGAGGGCAAAGGGAAACGAAGTGACGTCCCCGCCGCCAATCACGTGTCATTCGACTGTCAATCAGATGGGTTCGCCAACGCCATCTGTGCCCGCCGCAATCCCGTCGGTGCCGTGCCCTCGGCGACACAGGTCGTCCAGGGCGGGCTTGCTGTCGGCGATCTTGCGTCCGTTGGCGCGTGCGCCGGCACCTCACGAGGATGGCAGAGGGCGGCGATGACGGCGGAGATCGGACGGGTGGCGATCGGCGTCCGCGTCTCCACTGAATGTCATGAAGACGGGCCTCCGTGGTGACAACGTTGGGTTCTCTTCGGAACCAGCACCAGGAGGCCCAGGCCATGTTGTACGCCGGATTGGACCTGTCGCGCCAGAGGCTCGATGTGCGGATCCTCGATGAGTCCGGACGGACTGTGGAGCTGACGGCGGTCCGCCCCGACGCGGACACCTTGCGCTCCCTCGCCGAGCGGGTCGCCCGGTACGGGGAGCCGGTCGAGGCCGCTATCGAGTCGATGAACGGCGCCCGCTTCGTCCACGACACCCTCGAGCGCGCCGGTTGGGACGTCGCGATCGCCGATGCGGTGCGGGCCAAGGGGCTCGCCCCCCTGGTGGCGAAGACCGACAAGATCGATGCCTGGGTGCTCGCCGAGCTCGCCCGCCGCGAGCTCGTGCCGGCGATCTGGCTGCCCGACCCGGAGGTCCGAGCCGAGCGGGAGCGGGCCCGCTTCCGGCTTCATCTCGTCCGTCACCGGACGGCCCTGAAGAACCGGATCCATGCCACCCTCATCGCGTTCGGCCATCCGGTGCCGCTCTCCGACCTGTTCGGCGTATCGGGCCGCCAGCTGCTCGCCACCCTCGAGATCCCCGAGCCCTGGGCGACCACGCTGGCCACCAGCCTGCGGCTCGTCGACGAGCTCGACCGCGAGATCGATCGCTGCGAGGGCGAGCTCCGGGCGATGGGCGCCGACCACCCGTACGTGCCGCTGCTCATGACCGCGCCCGGCATCGCCTGGGTGTTGGGCTACACGATCGCTGCCGAGATCGGCGACATCGCCAGGTTCGGCACACCCAAGAAACTGGCCGGCTACTCGGGCCTCTGCCCGCTGGTCCGCCAGTCGGGCGGTCGCGACGACCGCGGGCCGCTCGCCAAGAACGGCCAGAAGTACCTGCGCTGGGCGCTCATCGAGGCGGCCACCCACGCCGCCCGGCACCCGGCCTATCGCGAGCGCTACGAGCGGAACAAGAAGCGCCTCGGACGCCAGCGTGGCTCGAAGGTCGCCCGGGTCGACATCGCCCGGGAACTCAGCACCGCCATCTGGCACATGCTCACGACAAACGAACCGTTCGCCCCCGGCAGGCCCCACGTGGCTCCTCTGGTCGCTTGACGACCCCGTACTGAGATGGGCCGCCGGAGCATCCGATCCAACCTGGTCCTTCCTCGAGGAGGCGATAAGAGATGAGCGCAGCTCCAACAAGCACCGTCATGCTCAACGGTCACCGTCAGGCCTTGACGGCTGGCCCGTCTTCATAAAGAGGAGCATGGGCAGGACCCCGATTTGCAGCCGGTGCCCCTGAGCAAGTGGGTCGCGGCGCCCGGTGGCCGGATGCCTCCGGTGCCGGGCTGGGGCACGTGGTCATGCGCGTGCGCGACGAAACTCCGGCACCGGCAGGAGTGACGCAGGCGGCCGCCGCTGGGCCGAGACTGAAGGTCAATCCCGAGCGCGGGCGCCTTTCGGCCGCCCGCGCCCCTCGTCGGTGTGCGGACCTTCACGCGCTGGCAACACCGTGTTCACGCGGGCCGGGTAGGGTGGACCGCGGTCCGACCCCGCAATTGGCGGCCGACCAGGAGGTTCCCCGACATGACCACCCGCGCCCTGATCGCCCACGACGGCAAGAAGGCCGATCTCGTGGCCTTCGCCACCTTCAACCGCGCCGCCCTCTCCGAGTTCGACCTGGTGGCCACCGCGACCACCGGCCGACTGCTGCGCGAGAAGGTGGGCCTTGCTGTCGACACCGTGCTCTGAGGCCCGCAGGGCGGCGACACCCAGATTGCCGCGCTGGTCGCCGAGGGGCGCATCGCCGCGGTGCTCTTCTTCGTCGATCCCCTGAGCGCCCACCCCCACGACCCGGACATCCAGGCGGTGCTGCGGGTCTGCAACGTGCACAACGTGCCCATCGCCACCAACGTGGCGGCGGCCGATCTGTTCCTGGGCGCCGCGCTGCGCGAGGTCGACCCGCGGGTCGACGCGCTCTCCGCGGTGTGACCCGCGCTCTGGCCTACCCCGGCTCCGCAAGGGACTCGATCGTTGCCGGGCGCCCGAAGTAGTAGCCCTGGCCGAGCTCGACTCCGAGGGTGGCCAGGGTGCTCGCCTCGGCCTCGGTCTCGATGCCCTCGCCGATGAGCCGGCACCCGGCCGTTCGGGCGAAGTGCCGCATCCCCACCACCATGGCCTGACGGCCGAGGTCGGCGCTGACCCCCCGGATCAGGCCGATGTCCAGCTTCACGAAGTCCGGACGCAGCTCCACGATGTGCCCGAAGTTCGCCACGCCCGCGCCGGCGTCGTCGACCGCGGTGCGGACCGATGCCCCCAGGTTGAGGAGCGCGGCCCGGAGCGCACGGTAGTCGGCCACCGTGTCGTGCTCGGTGATCTCGACGATGAGCGGCCGATCCGCCGCGCCGAGCACGTCCTGCACCGGGGCGGGGTCGGCGAGCAGGCGCGGCGAGAGGTTGACGTCGAGCCAGCGCCCGGCCGGCAGCGCGCGGGCCACTCGGACCGCCGCCTCGAGGGCGGCGAGCTCGAGCTCCGGCCCGAGCTCCACCATCCACGCGTCGGCGAACCGAAGATCCGGGCGCGCGCCGTCGGCGAAGCGGGTCAGGGCCTCGTAGCCCACCACCCTGCCCTCCGCGAGCTCGACGATGGGCTGGAAGACCGGGTGAAACGCCTGCTCGGCGATGATCCGCGCGATCTGCGCCCGCAGCCGCGAGCGGCGACGGTCGCCCTCGAGGTCGCGCGCCAGGAGCGCGCTGGCGGTGGCGGCGAACTCGCCCACCGCCGGCAGGTGCTCGACGAGATGGCTCGCGTACATCTCGTCGCGCGTGCCGGCGGCCACCAGGCCCAGGAGCCCGTCGCCGTTGCGGATCGGCGCGTAGGCGTTGGCCCGCACGCCGAGCTCGGCCATGGCCCGGCCGTACTCGGCGTCGATGCTGCGCGCCCGGAACGCCTCGGCCCAGGGACCCTGGATCGCTCGCTCGTACAGGTAGGTTGCGCGACTGGCCGGCAGCGGCTGGCCCGGCCCCAGCGGGAAGCCGTCCGGCGCCACGATCCCCAGGGCGACCGCGTGCACGGGATCCTGGAAGCTGATGATGGCGGCCACGTCGACCCCCGGCACGCCCGAGAGCTCCGTGCAGATCTCGGCCGCCGTCGCCGTCGCGCTGGCGGCCGGCTGGAGGCGGGCCAGGGCGGCAGCCACCTGGGCGCGCTCCCGGAATTCGCTGGCCAGGCCCGATCGCGCCGCCTGCAGCGCCGTGACGTCGCGCTCGACCGCGATGTAGCCGGTGATCTGGCCGTCGCGCTCGCGGATCGGCGAGATGGTCGCCTCGACCTGGTACTCCGCGCCGTCCGCGCGACGGTTGACGAACCGCCCGCTCCAGATGCGCCCGTGCGTCAGCCGGCTCCACACCGCCCGATAGAAGGCCGCCGACTGACGCCCGCTCTTGAGGATCCGCGGGGTCTGCCCTGTCACCGCGTCGCGCCGGTGGCCGGACATCCGCTCGAAGGCCGGGTTCACGTACTCGATGGCACCTCCCAAGTCGGTGACGATCACGGCGTCCGAGGTCTGCCCGACGGCGGTGGCCAGGCGGGCTCGCTCGGCCTCCGCGGCAGCGCGATCGGTGACATCCTGGGAAGTGCCGTACATGCGCACCGGTGTGCCGTCGCGGTCCCGCTCGAGCTCGGCCTCCTCGTGGATGAGTCGCACCGCTCCGTCGGGGCGCACGATCCGGAAGTCGATCACGTGCTGGTCGCTGCTGCGAGGGGCCGCCACGCGCGCGCGGCGCACGCGCGCCCGATCGTCGGGATGGACGAGGGCGAAGAAGGCCTCGGCGGTGGGCGCGAGCGCGTCGGGCGCTACGCCGAAGATGCGGTGCAGCTCGGCCGAGCGCTGGACGGTGCCCGTGGCGAGGTCCCACGCCCAGCTGCCGATCCCCGCGAGGCGTTGGGCCTCGGAGAGGTTGCGCTCGCTCCGCGCCAGCCGCAGGTGGAGCGCGCGCAACTCGGTGACGTCGGCGAAGAAGGCGATGTTGCAGGTCACCCCGTCCACCACGGCCGTGGAGGCGCGGATGTCGGCGAGCAGCAGCGATCCGTCCTTGCGTCGGCAGGGCACCGCGTGGGCTTCGACGATCCGCTCGCCGCCGACCGCCGCGAACCTGGCCAGGATCTCGGGCAGGGCGTCCGGCGGATGCAGGTCGTGCACGCGCATGGTGCGCAGCTCCGCGCTCGTGTAGCCGAGCAGGGCACAGGCCGCCGGGTTGACCCAGCGGTAGCGGTGCGTCGCGGCGTCCGCGATGAGGATCGCCTCGGCGGTGCCCTCGAAGATCGAGGCGTATCGGGCCTCCGACGCGGCGAGCGCCTCCTCGGCGGCGCGCTGCTCGGTGATGTCCGCGATGGTGCCGAACGTGCGCACCACCCGCCCCGACGCGTCGGTCTCCACGGCGCCGCGCCCGTGCACCCAACGCGTCTCGCCGGTGTCCGCGCGGACGATGCGGTACCGGCGGTCGAAGGGCTGACCGTGCCCCAGGACCTCATCGGTGAGGTAGGCGACCACCGCTGCGCGGTCCGCCGGGTGCACCAGCGAGGCCCAGCCCTCGATGGTGCGCTCGAACGCCGCGTCGATCCCGAAGATCGCGTCGAGCCCGGCCGAGCTCACCCACCGTCCGCTGAGCAGGTCGGTCGCGTACGAGCCGATGCGCGCGACGGACTCGATCTCGTCGAGGGTGATCTCCGGGAGGCCCGGCCGACGCGGCGGATCGGTGGCCACGGCCGGCGGGGCCGGTGGTCGGTGTTCGCCCCTGGTTCCCATCGTGCGGGCACTGCCCCCCAGCTTGCCGCACCGGCCCGTCGGTGCGCCCGATGGTCCGCCTGGGCCTGTCGATGCCAACAAGACCCAACGTGGTCGGCAACCATAGCACCGTCCGCTGTCGGACGACCAGCAGGCAAGCCGACCCACACGCAGACCGACGACAGCGCCCAGGGCTCGACGGGTCAGTCATGAAGAGGCCCCGGCCAGTGCCTGCCGGGGCCTCTTGGCTGTCCGAACCCATGGCGCGGGGCTCGTCCACCGGGGAAGGTACCGCGTCGTGCGCGGCGGCGCCCCGGTCGAACGACCTGACGCCTGCGCTCCAACTGGGTAGCCCATGGGTGCGACCCTGGCTCGGCCTCGAGCGCCGCGGCTTCCCTGGGCGCCCGTCGACCTACCTCCACCTCCGGAGCGGCCAGCCACCGCCGTGCGGAGGACCGTTGTCCGGTGCGGGGACGCAGGATGTGGTGCCCGGGCGCACCCGGATCCCCCGTCCGCCACGGCCGCTCGCATTGCTTCCCGCCGTGGCGCGGGTCGAGCATTGACAACTGGGTCCCTCGGCCGACCATGCGGTACCCGTCGACGACCGGCGGTTGTACGCCAGACGGACGCAGGGAGGACGGCAGTGGAGTTCAGGACGGTCGATCAGGTGGTCCGTGCGGTGCGCCAGGGCGCGTCGATTGACGACGCCACGGTTCTCCGTTTCGGGTACGCCATCGAGTACGCCGAGGTCGACCCCGAATGGATCGACGGCAGCGGCCAGCACTGGGGCTGGCCTGGCGTGACGAAGGCCGATGTGCCGGCCTGCTACGCCGTTCTGCGCGACCTGCGCGTCAGGCTGAACGAGCTTGAGCGGCCGGCGAGGGAGGCGGCCGCCGAGCAGATGGCGCGGCGACTGGCTCCGGCCTTGTGCTGGCGCTGTCACCGCGAGGAGGCGACCGACCTGGACGGCGGTCTGTGCCAGTCGTGCTTCGACAATGACTGAGGCGCCGGGGGCGAGGGGCGGCCGGGACTGCACCTGGCTCTGCTTCGGTCAGGACCGCTGCACCTCACGCGGGGGTCGCCGTCCTCGTCAGCTCACCGAAGTGCGGAGGACGACGCGGCGATGACGGCGAGGATCGGACGGGTGGGCATCTACGCCCGGGTCTCCACCCGAGACCACGGGCAGGATCCCGAGCTGCAGCTGGTGCCGCTGCGCGAGTGGGCCGCGGCGCACGGCGGGCGGACCACCGAGTACGTGGACCTCGCGTCGGCGGCCGACCTGCGCGGTCGCACCGCCTGGCGGCGCCTGCTCGATGATGTCCGTCATCACCGGCTCGAGATCGTGGCCGTCTGGAAGCTCGACCGGGCCTTCCGGTCCTCGCTCGAAGCCGCCACCACGCTCGCCGAGCTGCGCGACCTCGGGGTGGACTTCGTGTCGATCACCCAGCCCATCGACACCACCACCCCCACCGGGCGCCTGATCTACGCGATCCTCGCCGCCGTGGCGGAGATGGAGCGCGATCTCATCGTGGAGCGCGTGCGGGAGGGCATGAAGAACGCCCAACGCAAGGGGGCGCGGATCGGACGCCCCAGCGGCACGGCACGTCCTGCCTTCGCCCGCCAGTGGCTGGCGGTGCGGGCCGAGCTCGCCGCCGGCACGCTCTCCCGTCGTGCGGCGGCCACCCGCCTGGGGGTCGGGCACGCCACCCTCGAGCGCCTGCTCCGGGAGGCCGACACGGGGTCCGAGGAGGCGCGCCAAAGGGGTGTCGCCTGATCGTGCCCGATTCGTGCGGGACGAGGGCCCTCGCGGGCGGGCGGCGAAACCATCTCCTTTGGCGCGCTGGCCCGCTCCCTCGTCCGAGGAGGCTCCACACAGGAGTGTCTGGTTGGACTATTGCCGGCGTTGGTGGGCGGCCGAGCCCGTCCGTCGCCCCGCCGTGGGCGCCTGTCGCGTACTTCGTCCGAGGCGTTCTCCCTCTACCGGCGTCCGGCCCCGAGCGGCTCGCCTTCGATGAGCCGGAGCAGGTCGATCGTCGTGGCGAGGTGGCGATTGAAGATGCGCCGCGCCACATCGAGGAGCGCGAAGAGGTCCGGGTCGCCGACCGCGTAGATCACGGTGGTGCCGCGGCGCTCGGTGGTCACGATGCCGCGCCCGCGCAGCACGGCCAGCTGCTGCGAGATCGAGGAGGCCGGCGCCCCGATGGCGGCCTGCAGCTGGGAGACGCTCTGCGGCCCCCCGCGAAGCAACTCCAGGATCTGGATGCGCATGGGGTGGGCGAGCGCCCTGAAGAAGTCGGCCTTGAAGCGACGCAGGTCCGCCGGATCATCCCGTGGGGGGTTGCGCAGCATGTCCCTCACCCTATCCGGACCCTCCGTCCTACGTCTCCCTTGCATATTGCAAGAAAGCGAGACAAAGACTAGCATGACGGGCGCCCGGGGCACCACCGGTTGCCCGGGTTCCCCGCGCCTCGACAGCTTGCTCGGGAGGCCCCCATGCGCTTGGCCGCGCTCCTCGCGGAAGCCGCCGCCGCACCGCCCGAGCGCCGCATCCAGTGGCGCGACCGGGTCGCCCCGTTCGGCCGACGGGCGATCGACGGGGTGGAGCCGTGGCTGTCCGATGGGGTGCTGGCGGCGTTCGCCATCCGGGTGATCTGGCGTGCGGGCGAGCTCGGCGAGCCTGCCGCCGCGGCGACATCCCTGCGGGCCGCCCGCGGCCGCCTCCCGGCGCACGTGCAGCGCGACGTCGACTGGGCCCTCCGCTCCCTCCACCCGACGCCGCGGCCGCTGGCCGCCCAGGCG
>JAKAMV010000147.1 GCA_021812735.1 Chloroflexota bacterium
GATCTGCCCGCGACGGCACCGAGCGGACCGTGCCGATGGAGGGACTGTTCATCGCCATCGGCCACCGGCCCAACACCGAGGTGTTCCGCGACTGGCTCGAGACCGACGAGAAGGGCTACCTGATGCCCCACGAGCACACGGCCAGCCGCATCGCGGGCGTGTTCATCGCGGGCGACGTGGCGGACCACCGCTACCGCCAGGCGATCACGGCGGCCGGCGACGGCGCCCGCGCCGCGATCGACGCGGAGCGCTGGCTCGAGAGCGAGGGCCTCGCGGAGCACGCCACGCAGACCGCCTGGTAGCGGGGTCCAGCGTCCCGATGACCCCGCAGCGCGCCCGGTGACCCTCCGCGGCGGCGGGGCGCGCGCACTGGCGCGCGGCGCCGCCGGGCCCGGCCGCCTCACGCCCCCGCACAGCGACTTCGTGCCCGTCCCGCCCGGGCGGCGCTGGCCGACCGCGCGGCGCATCTTCGGGTTCTTCGGGCCGTACCGGCTCCAGGTGACCGTGGTGCTCGCGGCGATCATCGCCACCAGCCTCATCGGCCTCGTCAACCCGTACCTGCTCAAGCTGCTGATCGACGACGTGATCGTCGGCCGCCAGTACGGCCGGCTCAACCTGTACGTGGGCCTCATGATCGTGCTGCCGGTCATCTCCGGGCTGATCGGGGTGGGCCAGAACTACCTCAACAACCTGATCGGCCAGAGCGTCATGCAGGACCTGCGCAACGCGCTCTACACCCACCTGCAGTCGATGCCGCTGCGGTTCTTCACCGCCACGCGCACGGGCGAGATCCAGAGCCGGCTCGCCAACGACGTGGGCGGGATCCAGTCGGTGGTGACCGACACCGCAGCGTCGATCACGTCCAACGTGGCCGTCACCGTCTCCACGATCGTCGCCATGGTGCTCATCGACTGGCGGCTGACCGTCCTGTCGCTGGGCATGCTGCCGTTCTTCCTGGTGCTGACCAACCGGGTCGGCAAGGTCCGCCGGACGGTGAGCACCGAGACGCAGCAGCGGCTGGCCGAGATGACCGCGGTCACCGAGGAGACCCTGTCGGTCTCGGGCATCCTGCTGGGCAAGACGTTCGCGGCCCAGGACCGCTCGATCGCACGGTTCCGCGGGCTCAACGCCGGCCTCGCCCGGCTCCAGGTCCGCCAGGCGATGGTCGGCCGGTGGTTCTTCATGATCGTCGGGACGATCTTCTCGATCACGCCTGCCTTCGTGTACTGGCTGGCGGGCACGCTGGCGGCCAACGGGGACCCGCACGCCCCGACGGCGGGCGACATCGTGGCGTTCACCACGCTCCAGAGCCGGCTGTTCTTCCCGATGGGCCAGCTGCTCAACATCCAGGTCGAGATCGCCGGGTCGCTCGCCCTGTTCGACCGGATCTTCGAGTACCTCGACCTGGACCCCGAGATCACCGACGCGCCCGGCGCCGTGGAGCTGGCGCCCGAGGCGATCCGGGGCGCCGTGGCGTTCGAGGGGGTCGCGTTCCACTACCCCGCCGAGCCCGCAGCCCGGCGGCGGGCGGCGGGCGAAGCCGACGACGCCGAGCCCGCGGCGGGCGCCGAGCCTGCGGAGGCCGATGCCGAGGCGGACCTCGGCGAGGCCGGCGACGTCACGCCGCCCGAGCCGTCCGCCTCGCCGTTCGGCCTCGAGGGCGTCTCGTTCGCGGCGAACCCGGGCGAGCTGGTGGCCCTGGTCGGGCCGTCGGGCGCGGGCAAGACCACGACCACATACCTGATCCCGCGGCTGTACGACGTCGATGCCGGCCGGGTCGCCATCGACGGGCACGACGTTCGGCGGGTGAAGCTGGCGTCGCTCGGCCGGATCATCGGCTTCGTCACGCAGGAGACCTACCTGTTCCACTCGTCGATCCGGGAGAACCTGCTCTACGCGAAGCCGGATGCGACCGACGCGGAGCTTGAGGCGGCGTCCCGGGCGGCGGCGATCCATGACCGGATCCGCGAGCTGCCCGACGGCTACGACACCGTGGTCGGCGAGCGGGGCTACAGACTGTCCGGCGGCGAGAAGCAGCGCGTCGCCATCGCCCGCGTGCTGCTCAAGAACCCGCGCATCCTGATCCTCGACGAGGCGACGTCGTCGCTGGACACCGTGTCCGAACGGCTCATCCAGGCGGCACTGGCCCGGCTCACCGAGGGGCGGACCACCATCGCCATCGCCCACCGGCTGTCAACGATCCTGCGCGCGGACCGGATCCTCGTGTTCGACCGGGGGCGCATCGTGGAGCGGGGCACCCACCGCGAGCTGCTGGCGGCCGGCGGCCTCTACGCGCGGCTGTACCACGAGCAGTTCGAGGCGGAGGCCGCGGCCCTCGCCGAGCTGGCGGGGCCGGCCGCGTAGGCCGCATCGGCGGCAGGGGCGAGGGCGGCATCGGGGGCGGGGGCGGTGCCACACCGAGCAGTGCGGCACAATCGCGCAACGGCCTCCCGCAGCTGGCGCCCCCCGCGCCGGGGAGTTGCATGAGTATGCAGAGTCATGTATAGTCATTCGGTGACCACCCTCCGCCCGATCTTCGACCCCACCAGCCGGCCGTCCGCGAGCGGCCGAGCGCGCCGGTGAGCGCGGACTCGACGGGCTCGGCGATCGCGGCGGAGCGTGCGTCAAGCCCCGATTCCACTCCTGCCCGACGGGGCGCCCGTGCCCTGGCCGGAGGCGGCCCGGTCCGGGTCGCGATCGTCGGCGCCACGGGCTACGTCGGCGCTGAGCTGATCCGGCTGCTGGCGCTCCACCCGCACGTCGAGATCGCCGGCCTCGTGGGCCGCGAGCGGAAGGGCGACCCGATCGCGCACATCCACCCGCACCTCGCCACGCGCAGCCTGCACGTGTACGACCGCGTGCCCGAGGACGCCGAGGCGGTCTTCCTGGCGCTGCCCCACGGCACGGTCGCCAACCGCGTGGACGAGTTCCTGGCGCGCGTCCAGGCCGTCATCGACCTGGGGCCCGACTTCCGGCTCCACGACCCGGCTGAGTACCCGCGCTGGTACCACTTCGACCACCCGCGGCCGGAGCTGCTCGCCACCGCCGTATACGGCCTGCCCGAGCTGCACCGCGCGGAGCTGGCGGCCGCCGGCGCGAGGCCGGGCGCGATCGTCGGGTCGCCGGGCTGCTACGCCACCACCACCATCCTCGCGCTGGCCCCGCTCGCGAGGGCCGGGCTCATCGCCGACGCGGTGGTCGACGCGAAGAGCGGCGTGTCGGGCGCTGGACGCGACCCCAAGGCCGACCTCCACTTCGGCGAGGTCAACGAGAGTGTCAAGGCGTACGGCATCTTCACCCACCGCCACATCGGCGAGATCGAGCAGGAGCTGGTCGGGCAGTCCCCCGCCCCGGGCGCCAACCCGGGCGCCACGGGGATCGACTTCCTGCCCCACCTCATCCCGATGACGCGCGGCATCCTGTCGGCCTGCCACGTCCGGACGACCCGGCCGGTCACCCAGGACGAGCTGGACGACCTGTACGCGCAGGCCTACGGCGAGGAGGCGTTCGTGAGCGTGGTGCCGAACCCGCCCGCTACCAAGCATGTGCTGGGCTCGAACGAGTTCCGCGTCTGGGCGAGGCTCGATGAGCGAACGGGCCGCGTGCTCGCGATCGGCGTTCTCGACAACCTCGTCAAGGGCGCGGCCGGGCAGGCCATCCAAGCGTTCAACGTGCTCCACGGCCTGCCCGAGGCGGCGGGCCTCCTCCAGCTCCCCCTGGCGCCCTAGGCGCCGTCCAACCCCCGCCGAGGCCCGTCGATGACGCCAACCCCCGACCCGTTCCCCGCCCCGCTGCCCGACACGCTGCCGCCCGTCGAGCGCGCCGCACGCATGCCCAGGGGCTTCGCCGCGGTCGGGACCTCGGCGCGGATCAAGGCGTCGGGCCGGCCGGACTTCGCGCTCGTGGTGTCCGCGGGCGGCCCCGTCCCGGCTGCGGCCGTGTTCACCCCGAACCGCTTCGCGGCCGCGCCCGTGCGGCTGTCGCGGGCCAACCTCCAGGCCACCGGCGCCACCCCAGCGGCCTGCGGGTATGCATCGGCGGTCATCGCCACATCGGGCTCGGCCAACGCCGCGACCGGTGAGGCGGGCGATGCCGACCAGGCGGCGATCGGGGTGGCGGTCGCCAACGCCATCGGCGCCGAGCCCGTCCACGTCCTCCATCTCTCGACCGGCGTCATCGGCACCCGCCTGCCGGTGGACAAGGTGCAGTCGGCCGTCAAGCGAGTGACCGACCAGGGCCTGGAGTACTCGGACCTCGCCCTGGGCCAGGCGGCCGTCGCGCTCCGCACCACCGACTCCACCACCAAGATGGCCAGCGTCGCCGTGCAGCTCCCCGGCGCGGGGGGCGGCACCGTGAGGGCGACCGTGACCGGGATCGCCAAGGGTGTCGGGATGATCCATCCGCGGATGGCGACGATGCTCTCGATCGTGCTCACCGACGCCACCGCGTCGCCCGCCACGCTCCGGACGCTGCTGCGAAGGGCTGCCGCCGTGACGTGGGACCAGCTGTCCGTGGACGGCGACACCAGCACCAACGACACCGTGCTCGCGCTCGCGTCCGGCGCGGCCGGCGCCGTGTCGGCCGACGACGACGCGGCCCGCGCCGCGCTCGGCACCGCTCTCGAGGCGGTCGCCCGCGACCTCGCCCGCCAGCAGGCGCGGGACGGTGAGGGCGCGACCGCGCTCATCACCTGCCAGGTGACCGGCGCCGCCGACGATGCCGACGCGCGGGCGGTCGCCCGGGCCGTCATCAGCTCGTCCCTGGTCAAGGCCGCGGTGCACGGGAAGGACGCCAACTGGGGCCGGATCGCGGGGGCGGCGGGCAACGCCCTGGTGGCGGAGGCGGCCGTGCTCGAGGCGGCCGGGCTGGCCCCCGAGGAGGCGGCCGCCCGCGCCTCGCGACCGGCGGCGGTGGACCCCGCCCGGATGCGGATCGCGATCGCCGGGCACCTCGCGTACGACGGCGCGGTCGGCGGACCGGTGGGCATCGACAAGGCCGCGGCGCGGGTCGCGATGGGCGCGGAGGAGGTCCTGATCCGGGTGGACCTGGGGCTCGGCGGCGGGACGGGCGAAGCCTTCGGGTGCCCGCTCACGGAGGCCTACGTCAGGGAGAACGCGGAGTACACCACGTGAGCGTCGGCGGAGCCGCGGCGGAGGGCGTCGCGTGAGCGAGGTGGTGGTCGTCAAGCTGGGCGGCACCACGCTCGCCGAGCAGAGGCAGGTCCTCGCGGAGGTCGCCCAGGTGGCCCGCCGGCGACCCGTGGTGCTGGTGCACGGCGGCGGCAAGCGGATGACCGAGTGGCTCGAGCGGCTGGGCGTCGAGACGCGCTTCGAGGGCGGGCTCCGCGTCACCGATCCGGCCGCGCTCGAGGTGGCCGCAGCAGTGCTGCGCGGCGTCGTCAACAGCGAGCTCGTGGCGGCCCTCCACGACGCGGGCTGTGACGCGGTCGGACTGTCCGGCGTGGACGGCGGCCTCCTGATCGGCGAGCGGCTGCCGGGCGTTGGGCTCGTGGCTACGGTGACCGGCGTCCGTCGCGACCTCATCGACTCGCTGCTCGTGGCGAGGCAGGTGCCCGTGGTGGCGCCCCTTGCGCGCGACGAGGAGGGCGTGGTGTGCAACGTGAACGCCGACGATGCGGCCGCCGGCCTCGCGGCAGGCCTCGGCGCGCGGCAGCTCGTGCTGCTGACCGATGTCGACGGCGTCCGCGACGCCGCGGGCCGCAAGCTCGACTCGATCACGCCGGCGCAGGCCGAGGCGCTGATCGCCGACGGCACCATCCGGGGCGGCATGGTGCCCAAGGTGAGGGCCGCGCTGTCGGCACTCGCGTGGGAGGGCGCCGAGGCGATCATCGCCGACAGCTCCGCCGCGCACGCGCTGTCCCGCGCCCTCGACGACCCGGCCTTCGGGACGCGCGTCTCGGTGCACGCCGCGGCGGGCGCCGCGTGACCGCCGTGCTCGCCAAGCGCGACCGCCACGCCGCGATCCGCCGACTCGTCTCGGACCGCCCGATCGGGAGCCAGGGCGAGCTGGTCACGGAGCTCGGCGCGCTCGGCTTCGAGGTGACCCAGGCGACGGTCTCGCGCGACATCGCGGAGCTCGGGCTGGCCAAGGTGATGCGCGGCGAGCACGCGGTGTACGTGCTGCCCGAGTCGCTCGCCGGCGTCCACCGCCCCCCGAATGACGAGCGGCTCCGGCGGATCCTGACCGATATCCCCGTGACAGTGGGGCGCAGCGGCCTGATCCTCGTGCTGACGGGCCAGCCGGGCACCGCCAACGTCATCGCCCAGGCCATCGAGGAGTCCACCCTCGAGGGCTTCGTCGGCACGGTCGCCGGCGACAACACGCTGATCGTCCTGTTCCCCGACGAGCCGACCCTGCTCCGCTGGCTCGATCGGTTCGCTGCGATCCAGGCCCCGGCCGAGGCCGGGGCCGCCACGGAGGCCATGGCTCGATGAACAAGGTGGTGCTCGCCTACTCCGGCGGGCTGGACACGTCCGTCGCCGTCGCATGGCTCAGGGAGCAGTACGGGGTCGAGGTCGTCACCCTCAGCGTAGACCTCGGCGGCGGCTCGCTGACCGACGGGATCGACCGCGGCGCCATGAGCGCCGGCGCGTCCCGCGCCTACGTGGTGGACGCTCGCGAGACCTTCGTCTCGCAGTACGTCTGGCGTGCGCTCCAGGCTGGCGCCGTCTACCAGGGCGCCTACCCGCTGGCCACCGCGCTCGCCCGGCCGCTGCTCGCACAGCTGCTCGTTGAGGTGGCCCAGAAGGAGGGCGCCGACGCCGTCGCGCACGGCTGCACCGGCAAGGGCAACGACCAGGTCCGCTTCGACGTGGCGGTCCACGCCCTCGACCCCGGCCTGCAGGTCATCGCGCCGATGCGGGTGGGGATGGGCCTGACGCCGCAGCAGACGGCCGAGTTCGCGAGCGCCCGGGGCATCGAGGTCCCGGCCGCCCGCGCGACGCCGTGGTCCATCGACGTGAACCTGTGGGGCCGCTCGTGCGAGGCCGGCCCGCTCGAGGACCCCTGGGCCACGCCGCCAGGGGACGCCTACGCCTGGACGGTCAGCGCCGCGGACGTGCCCGACCCGGTCGAGGTCGTGATCGCGTTCGAGGGCGGCATCCCGGTGGCGCTCGACGGCGAGGAGCTCCCCGGCGCGGCCCTCGTCGAGCGGCTCAACGCGCTCGGCGCCGCCCACGGCGTGGGAAGGATCGACCACGTCGAGGATCGCCTGATCGGCATCAAGAGCCGCGAGATCTACGAGGCGCCGGCCGCTGTGGTCCTGCACGCGGCGCACCACGCGCTCGAGGGCCTGGTGCTGTCCCGCGAGCAGCTGCGCTTCAACCGGTTCGTGGCGGACGAGCTGAGTCAGATCATCTACGACGGCCTGTGGTTCAGCGCCCTCTCGCGCGACCTGCGGGCCTATGCGATGAGCAGCCAGCGCGTGGTCTCGGGCGAGGTGCGGATGCGCCTGGACCACGGCCGGGCGTATGTCGCGGGGCGACGCTCCCCGCTCTCGCTGTACGACAGGAGCCTCGCGACCTACGGCGAGGGCGACGCGTTCGACCACGCGTCCGCGGTGGGGTTCATTGAGATCTTCGGCCTGCCGCTGCGCGTGGAGGCGGCCCGTCACGGTGCGGTGGGCAGGCACCACGGCGCCGCCTGGACCTGGACGAGCCCACTGCTCGAGGGACTGCCCACCACGGTCGCAGAGGCGCCCGCCGCCGGCTGACGATGCCGTAGGCTGGAGTGGTGACTGACAAGCCGTCGAGACCGAGGGCGGTCAGGGCCAAGCCCAGAGGCCCTGCCGCCGCGCAGGCCGCCAGCCGCGCCCGGCCGCCCGCGCCGCCCGCGGCCTCGGGCCGGATTGACCGGCTCGCGTTCCTGCACGAGTTCGCCCAGCTGCTGACGGAGGCACGCGACTGGAACGAGCTGATGCGCACGCTGGTGGACCGGACCACTGCGGCGCTCGGGGTCGAGGTCTGCTCCTTCTACCTGCTCGACCGGGACGGCGCGCGCCTGACCCTGGCCGCCACCAACGGCCTCGACCCAGAGCAGGTCGGCCGGGTGAGCCTGGCCGTCGGGCAGGGGGTCACCGGCAGGGCCGCCCACACCCGCCGGCCGGTCTCCTCGCGCGACGTCACCGTGGACCCGCGGTTCTCGTGGGTGCGCGGCTTCGACGTCCAGGGATTGCACGCGATGCTGTCCATGCCGCTGCTCTGGAACAAGCAGCTCGTCGGCGTGCTCAACGTCCAGACCACGGCGATCCGCGACTTCACCGCAGACGAGGTGGACTTCCTGGGCACGATCGCGGCGCTCCTCGGCGGGCTGGTCGAGAAGGGCCGCATGCAGGCCGAGGCCGAGGCGCAGCTCGACCGGCTCTCGCAGCTGGACGCGGCGCGCGCCGAGCTGCTCTCGGTCGTGACCCACGAGCTGCGGACGCCGCTGTCTGTCGTTCGCGCCTACGTGGACCTGCTGGCCGACGCTGCGTCGGCGAATGCGCCCGAGGACCGGCGGGCGCAGGTGGAGACCTGGCGGGTCGGGACCGTGGACCAGGTCACGCGGCTCGACCGGCTGGTGGACGGGATCCTCGCCTCGGTCCGCGGCGAGGGGCTCACCGGCCTGCGCCGCGACCCGTTCGACGTGGTGGCGGCCATCAGCGGCACCGTGGGCACCCTGGCGCTCCTGCTGCGCACCCGCGCCGTCCGCTGGTACCCGACCGACGCGCAGCTGCTGGCCCGGGGCGACGAGGCGCGGTTCCAGCAGGTGCTCGAGCAGCTCCTGGACAACGAGGCGAAGTACGCCCCGCCCGAGCAGGCCGTGTCCATCGGCGTCTGGCGCATCGGGGACGAGGTGCAGGTCTACATCACCGACGACGGGCCAGGCGTGCCGATCGAGGACTGGGAGGCCGTGTTCCGGCCCTACGTGCGCCTGGACCGGGCGCGCTCGCGCGGCTCGGGCATCGGCCTGTTCGCCGCCCGGCGGCTGATGGAGGCGATGGGCGGCCGGGTCTGGATCGAGAAGAACGGCTACGGCGGGTCCCGGTTCATCGTGGCGCTGCCGGCGGCCTGAGCGCCGCGCGGGCGGGCGCGAGCCCCGGGCCGCTGCCACGCGTTCATCACCGGGGCGGCCTCCTTGACGCCGGTCTGCACCTGGTGGCGGATGCCGTGGTCGCCGAAGGCCGCCTCGATGAACTCGGCGCTGGACACGATCCTGCCCCCTCGCCCCCTCTCGCCGCTCAGATACCGGTCCCACCGGTGCTATCGGCCGGATCGGGCCGTCCTACCGGCCGTGCCGGTGCCCGAGACCGCGCCCGCGCTCACGGGACCGGGCGGGCGCCTCGCAGCACCGGCCGTGCCGGTACCGAGGACGGTGGCGCGGCGCTGCGCGGCCGGGCGGCCATCGGTCGTCCTGCCGACACGCCCGACGAGGAGATGCCCGAAGTCCGGGCGCAGCCGCAGCGATCACAGCCGCCGCCGGCCTCGGCGAGCCCGACTTCGACAGGTGCGCTCGCGACCCCGTTCCAGAGTGGAGGCTGCGGAGTCTCCAGACCGACCTCCCCCGAGGTTCGCCATGTCCGCCCCCGGGGGTCGGGCTAGGTTGAGGGGGTGGCACTCGGGCCCCCGATGGTCCAGCGGTCGCCGACGCACAAGCCCCTGCCCGCAGCGTGGCGGGGGGTGTCGTCCCGTCGTCAGGGTGTCGCTCCGTCGCCCTCGTCCTCGCGCGGTCCGACTGCCAGGCCGGGAGGGCATCGATCGCCCGGGTGGCGACTTGGCACGCCCGACAGGGTCAGGGAGGCAGGTCAGGAGATGAGCTCGCCTGCGAACAGGACGGGCGCGAGGTGGCACGGTCGGGCCGGTCGTGCGAGCGGCGGCATTTCGTTCGGCACCGCACACGACCGGTGCCCCGGAAGCACCCTGCCCGCTCCAGCCAGCCGCTCGTGGGGCTTCGGCACGATGTGGGCCACCGAGAAGGCGTCATAGCGTTGGCCACGAACCCTCCCGCGGACGTGCCGGGCGAGGCCTGACTTGATCCGCCTCGCGCACCGATGGTGCGCCCACGCACCGCGGGCGACCCCCAACCTAACGAACGTCCTTTCATCGGCCTGACCATTGGGCTAGTGTGCCCCTATCGGATCGCGGTGGAGGCGACCCGCGGCATCGGCGCATGCCGAGTCAGGAGGGAAATCGCATGAAGCAGAGGCGAGCACGCCTCTCACTCACGCTGCTCGCTGCAGCGTCGGTGCTGGCGACATTCGGACCGCTGGGAGCCGTGACGGCGTCCGCGGCCAGTCCCGGCACGTCCATCTCGAAGCTCACGTACGTCGGCAGCACCAGCCTCCGGGCGACCGGGTCGACCGCGACGGGCAATGGCGATACCGCGACGGAGTTCTCGCCGGCCGGCGAGAGCGTGGACGAGAACGTCCCGAACTCCGGCACCAGCGCGGCCCGCGTGCCCGCTGCTTCTGTGCCGCGGCCGGCCGACAACGGGCTCGCCGCCACCGGCCACGAGATGCTGGGCACCTTCTCGGGCCTCAACCACCGCGACCAGCGGCTCGCCGGCACCGGGGCCTACGCCGGCACCCAGTTCAGTCTCGAGCCGCCCGACCAGGCGCTGTGCGTGGGCGGCGGGTACATCGTCGAGTCGGTCAACACCGCGATCGCGGCCTACGGCACCGACGGGACGCAGCTCACCCCCGCGATGCCGCTCAACCAGCTGTTCGGGCTGGCGCCGGAGATCGACCGGACGAATCTCGTCTACGGCGACTTCACCAGCGACCCCAAGTGCCTCTACGACGGCGGGCACTTCATCCTGTCGCTCCTCCAGGTCGACGTGAACCCGGCGAACGGCGCCTTCACGGGCGGCACGAGCGTGCTCCTCGCGGTCAGCGCCACCGGCGACCCGACCGGCTCGTGGAATCTCTACCGATTCGACACCACCAACGACGGCGCGGTCTGCCCGTGCCTGCCCGACCAGCCGCTGATCGGGGCAGACGCGAACGGCTTCTACGTCACGACCAACAGCTTCCCGCTGTTCGAGGCCGGCTTCAACGGGGCGGAGGTCTACGCGATCTCCAAGTCGCAGCTCGAGAGCGGCGCGGCGTCGATCGACGTCGTCAACGTCCCCGTCAGCGCCCCCACCGGCTTCGACGGCATCCCGTACTCCCTGCAGCCGGCCAAGACGGTGCCCGGGTCGAGTGACGCGGCCAACACCGAGTACTTCCTGTCGGCGCTCGACTTCAACGCCACGCTCGACAATCGGATCGCCCTCTGGACGCTGACGGGGACCAACACGCTGGGCACCGCCTCGCCGAGCCTGTCCCTGACCGGCAAGGTCATCGGCAGCGAGGTCTACGGGCAGCCGCCCGCGGCCCAGCAGTCCAGCGCGGGACCGTTCCCGCTGCGCGACTTCCTGGGCGTCAACCCCCAGCTCGCGCTCTACGGCGTCCAGTTCGACCGCGCCGCGTACCACACCGAGCTGCTGAACACCAACGACGACCGCATGAACGAGGTCGTCTATGGCGGCGGCAAGCTCTACGGGGCGCTCAACACCGTCGTGAAGCCCGCCACCGGCACCGTCCAGACCGGGATCGCCTGGTTCGTCGTGGATCCAGCCACCGGCACCATGGCCAACCAGGGCTACCTGTCGGTCAGCGGCGAGAGCCTCATGTTCCCGGCCTTCGGCGTCAACTCCACGGGCAAGGGCGCGCTGGGCGTCACGATCGTGGGCACCGACATGCACCCGTCCACCGCCTACGCGATGTTCGACGGCACGGGCTTCGGCGCCCTGCACGTCTCGCACGCCGGGCCGGTTGCCGACGACGGCTTCACCGGCTACCTGGCCGTCGTGGGGAAGAACGGCCTTCGGCCCGGCAACCAGGTCGGCGTCGCGCGCTGGGGCGACTACGGGGCGGTCGTCGTCGACACGGACGGCTCGATCTGGCTCGCCAACGAGACGACGTCCGCGACGCGCACCCTGTTCGCCAACTGGTCTACGCAGATCACGCACATCCAGCCCTAGTCGGGCATCCTGCCGCAGTCAGGAGCGGGGAGGGCCGTCGGCCCTCCCCGCTCTCGTTTGTCGGGCCTCCACCGGTCTGGGCCTGACCGGCGCGCCGCCTACCGCCAGAGCGCGTCGTAGGGGTGCTCGCCCACCAGGGGCCGTCGGGCGGCGAAGCGCCCGAGCGAGAAGGGCCGGATGTCCACGGTTGTCGGCCGACCGTCGAGGATCCACTCCGCGAGGCACAGGCCGACCGCCGGCGCGGTCTTGAACCCCGAGCCCGAGTGCCCGCAGTCGAGGAAGAACCCGTCGGGGCCGGCGGGCCCGAGGATCGCCCGCTGGTCGGGCGTCATGCCGTCCTGGCCCCGGTTCGCGCTGCGGAAGTCGCCCTCGGCCATCCAGGGCACCCGGGCCGTCAGCCGCTCGACCATCGGCGCCAGGATGGCCGGGTCGTGGCCGGGCATCGGCGCGTCGGGCGAGCCGCCCAGCTCGTTGCCGGTCTCGAGGCCCACCAGCAGCAGCTCGCTGCCCTCGGGGCGGAAGTAGACCGCACCCGCGTGGTCCAGGACGATGGGGATCGACGACCGGCGCCCCGACGGCAGGCCGAAGTACGCGGTGTCGTGCCGCCACGGCTCCACGGGGATCTCCAGGCCGGCAGTCCGGGCCAGCTCGGCGGCCCACGCCCCGGCCGCATCGACCACGACCGCCGCGTCGACCTCGCCCTCGGTGGTGGCGACGCCCTCGACGCGGTCGCCCGACACCCGCACGCGCAGGGCGCGCACCCCCGCGACGTACACCGCCCCGCGGGCGCGGGCCGCGGCCAGCAGCCCAGCCGCCGTTCCGGTCGGGTCGGCGTACCCCGACAGCGGCTCGTGGGCCGCGGCGCCGACGTCGTCCACGACCATGCCGGGCAGGATGCGGGCCAGCTCGTCCGGCGCCACCACGAAGGTCTCGATGCCGAGCCGCCGCTGCGCGGCCACGTTGGCGCGCAGGGCGTCGGCGTGGGCCGGGCCAACCAGCTGCACGAACCCCGTCCGAACGAAGCCCGGGTCGCCGGCCCCAACCCGGTCGCGCCACTCGGTGAACCACGGGAACGAGCGCCAGGCGAGTTCTGCCTCGAGTGCGAGGTCGTAGTGCATCCGAACGAAGCCCGACGAGCGGCCGGTGGCGCCCGCCGCCACCGACGAGCGCTCCAAGACCAGGACCTTCGCGCCGCGGACGGCGAGATGGAACGCGAGGGACGCGCCCTGGACGCCGGCGCCCACGATCACGACGTCCGCGGTGCGGACCGGCAGCCCGGTCATGCGGCGTGGGGCCCGCGCCGTCCGGTCATTCCAGTCCCAGTCGGACCTTCGCCTTGGCCAGGGCGTCCGCCACGCGGGCGGGCGAGGTGCCCCCGACCACGTCCGCCGACGCGAGCGAGCCGTCCACCGTGGCCGCGGCCCGGAGCGCGGCGATGATCCCCCGCTCGTGAGCCAGCCTGCGCGCCACGGGGTCGTCAGAGCCGTCGAGCGCGGCACGGTACGCCTCGTCCGGGAGGCCGGCCAGCGTGCCGATCCCCTCCGCCTCGGCGCCGCCGACCAGTCCGCCGACGATGTGGTGGGCCACCCGGAACGGCACGCCGCGCCGGACGAGCGCGTCGGCCAGGGCCGTGGCGGTGGTGAAACCCTCCTCGGCGGCGACGCGCATCCGGTCGCGGTTGACGGCAAGCGTGGCGACCAGGCCGCTCATCACCGAGAGCGACGCGTCCAGCGTCCGAATGGCGGCGAAGAACGCGGGCTTGTCCTCCTGGAGGTCGCGCTGGTAGGCGAGGGGCAGGCCCTTGATCAGCGCCAGCGTGCCCGCCAGGGCCCCGATCACACCGGCCGTCCGGCCGCGGACGAGTTCGGCCGGATCGGGATTCTTCTTGTTGGGCATCATCGAGGAGCCCGTCGAGAAGGCGTCCGCCACCCGCACGAAGCCGAAGCGCGGGTTCGACCACCAGGTGATCTCCTCGGCCAGCCGCGAGAGGTGGACCATCGCGAGCGCCACCGCGGCCAGCACCTCCACGACGAAGTCGCGGTCCGAGACCGCGTCCAGCGAGTTGGCCGACACACCGTCGAAGCCGAGCTCGGCGGCGGTCGCGTCGCGGTCGATCGGATAGCCGGCCCCGGCCAGCGCTCCCGCCCCGAGCGGCGAGGTGTTGAGCCGCCGCCTGGCGTCCGCAAGCCGGCCGCGGTCGCGCTCGAGCATCTCGACGTAGGCGAGCAGGTGGTGCGCCAGGAGCACGGGCTGCGCCGGCTGGATGTGCGTCGTGCCGGGCAGGACCGCGTCGCCCTCGCGGTCCGCGAGGTCCACGAGCGCGCGCTCGAGGTCCAGGATCGAATGGTCGAGCTGCCCGACGGCCCGACGGGTCCAGAGCCGCAGGTCCGTTGCGACCTGGTCGTTCCGCGACCGGCCCGTGTGCAGCTTGCCGCCCACCGGCCCCACCCGCTCGGTGAGCAGCGTCTCGAGGTTCATGTGGACGTCCTCGAGCGAGGGGTCCCAGGCGATCGCCCCGGCGA